>NZ_NDYP01000003.1:300000-385062 GCF_002165775.1 Campylobacter concisus
CATCTTCTTTTGCGATGAAAGTCTTATCGTGGCTGCCGTACTCCTCAGCCTTTTTAGCCATGAGCCCCACGTTTGCTACGCTACCGATCTTGCTCACATCAAGCGCGCCATGCTCCTTAAAGTCCGCTACACAAGCCTCATAAACCCTAGCGTATGTTTTATCTGGGATCATGCAAAGCGAGAAATTTAGCTCGCCACTTCTATCTTTTACCTTGCCAGAGTTTCTAATGAGCGCAGGCACGGAGGCATCGATGATGACGTCATTTGGCACATCAAAGTTGCTGGCATTTTCATTTAGCGCCCAAATTTTTGCTTTTTTGCTCAAAATTTCATCAAATTTAGCCAAAATTTCATCTTTATTTTTAAGAGTTGAAATTTTAGAAAACATATCTTTTAAACCATTTTTTGCCTCAACGCCGTGAGCTTTAAACTCCTCATCAAACAGCTCAAAAACCTCTTTAAAATAGCTCTTTATCGCATGAGCAAAGATGACTGGGTCACTAACCTTCATCATCGTGCATTTTAGATGCAGACTCAAGGTCAAATTCTCCTTTTTTGCCTCGTCAAAGCAGCTTTCATAAAATTTATCTAGCTCATCTACGCTTAGATATGCCGCGTCTACGACCTCGCCACTTTGAACGGCAAGCTCTTTTAAAAGCTCTTTTTTGCCATCTAAACTTATAAAATTTATATAAAATTTCTCATCCTTACTAGCGATGATTGAGCACTCATTCTCATAAAAATCACCCTTTTGCATGTAGCAAATTTTTGTCTTATTTGTCTTGTCCCAGTCGCCGTTGCTGTGAGGATGCTTTTTGGCAAATTCTTTAACTGGTGGCAAGACTCTTCTATCTGAGTTTCCTTGTCTTAGCACTGGATTTACTGCACTTCCTAGTACTTTTTGGTATTTTTTAGCAATCTCTTCGTCGTAGTCAGTGATGATCTCATCTGGATAAAAAGGCACGTTTATGCCTTTGCTTCTAAGCTCCTCAATAGCCGCTTTTAACTGAACGAGCGTAGCTGAGATGTTTGGCAGTTTTATGATATTTGCCTCTTTGTGACTGGTAAGCTCACCCAAAAGTTCTAGCTCATCGGCCTTATTTAGTCCAAGCTCCTTGCTAAAAAGAGATAAAATTCTACCAGCTAGGCTAATATCGGCCCTTGTTATGCTAATGTCAGCACGTGATAAAAAGCTCTTTACGATAGGAAAGAGAGAGTAGCTTGCAAAAAGCGGTGCTTCGTCGGTTTTGGTCCAGATAATATCACTCATTTTAGCCCTTTTATTTTTTTAAAATTTATCACTTTCTTTATTAAAATTCGTTGTATTTTAGGCATTTGTCGCAAATTCTAGCTCTATTTTCCTATATTTTGGTTGTGCTCGCTTAAGGTTTTTGAAAAAATGTGTTTTTTCGCCTTTTTGTCAAGCACAAAGTATAAATAATCGCTCTTTGCAGGATTTATCGCCGCTTTGATCGCACTTATTGAGACCGAGCAGACTGGACTTGGCGGAATGCCGTCGTTTAGATAGGTATTAAACTCGCTCATATCGCTTCTTATACGCTCAGCCGTGATCACATCATGCGAATAAATTCCGTAGTTTAGTGTGCCATCCATCTGCAACCTCATGCCCTTATTTAGGCGGTTATAAATGACTGAGGCGACAAGTGGCATCTCAGCATCATTTGCCGCTTCTTTTTGAATGATCGAAGCGATCGTTAAAATTTTAAACCATTTTTTCTCGTTGTATTCACCAAAAATTTTATTGCTAATATCACTTTGAGCCTTTCTTGATGAATTTACAAGATAAAAAGCAAGGTGCCTTTCGCTGATACCTATTGGGATTTTGTATGTATTTGGCATCAAAAAGCCATCACTCACTGGAGCAAGAGCGTTATATTCGCTATTTAGCTTAACTGGGTCAAGTCCTAGCTGAGCAGCGATCTGGTTTAAAAAAACGATAGTCGTTTCGCCTGGTATTAGCGTTATCTCGGTTAAAGCTGCTTTTGATTTTGCAAGTTTTTTTAAAAAATCAACCCTTGAAATTTTGTCTTGGCCGATCTCTATCCAGCCAGATTGTGGAGAGCCGATAAAAAGTATGGCGTATTTGTCTATCACGCTTAAGTTAAAGTTGCGATTAGCTAAATAAGATATAATCTCGCCCACACTTCCCTTTGGTATAAAAACGACCTTGCTTGTGTTTATAGGGCGTGCCAAATAGACAAAAATACTTAGGAAAATGATGGCTACGATATCAAAAAAAATGTCTAAATATGGCTTTTTCATAAAATTTTTTATCATCTTGATTCTTTCATTTATCTTACTTTTAAAATACGGCATAAAAATTAACGATTTCGAGTTTTACGGCGTAAAATTGGAGCAATTATATATAAAATTAGATAAAAAAATAATTGCAAGAGCAAAGCAGATAAGGCTTCCAAATTTTAAGAAAGAGAGCAAGCAAAAAAGCAGCGATGAGCGCCTTTTAAATCTTAGTAAAAGCGTAGATTTTATAGATACGATTTTTCAAGAAATTTCACTTGAAAATGTGCAAATAGGCGATGATTTTAAACTAAAAATTCTATTTTTAGATGATATATTTTTTGTTGATAGCCCTTATTTAAATGTGGATATTAAATTCCAAAACGAACAGCAAGACGGAATAGATCTTTTTAGCGTTAGAAATTTAAGCTTTAAGGATTTTAACGTCAGCATTAGCGGCGAAGGGAGTGCAGATTTTGATAAAAATGACTATAAATTTGAAGGAAATTTTACCTCTCATGAGCTGCACGGTAAGCTAAATTTTGCTCTAAAAGATACATTTTTAACTTACAAAGCTTATGATGTCGAGGCTGGAAGTATCAAAAACTTCATTGACGAGCTTGACAGACGCATAGAGCTAAATAGTGAAGTTAAAAACTGGATATATGGATACATCGTTGCTGATGATTACGAGTTAAAAGAGATAAACGGCAAGGTGGATCTAGCCAAAAATGACTTTTATCTAAATGATCTAAATGCCACCGCAAATACTAAAAATTTGCTCGTTAAATTTGAAAAAGGCTTGCCAGCCGTAAATGTAGGCGAGGCAAATATCACACTTAAAAACTCAAAGCTTAAATTTGATCTTATTTCGCCTATTTACAAGGGCAAAAAACTTGATGGCTCAAGCGTTGCGATAAACAATATCTTTGATGAGAAAAGCGCAAATTTAGAGCTACTTATAAAGACAAAATCGATCTATGATGAAGCTATAAATGAGATATTAAAAGCCTATAAGATCATCGTGCCAGTAAGGCAGCTTAGCGGAAAAATGGATGCTAGCTTAAAAATTTTAATAAAACTAGACGAGAAAAGCTTAGAAAATTTTGATGAAAAAAGCGTCATTGCAAATGGAGAATTTAAGCTAAGTGATGCGGTTTTAGAGATTGCTGGAAGTAAATTTAATACCAAAAATGCTCTCGTAAAGCTCATAAATACGACAAATTTAAGCATCGATGCTACTGGCTTTGGGCTTGAGTTTTTTAAAGCAAATGCTAAGGCTGATATAAATTTACAAAAAAGTACTGGCGATATAAAAGGCGTGATAGAAAGCTTTGATCTAAAAGAAAAAAATGATGAAATTTTAGCCTTTAAAAATGAGCCATTTAGCGCATTTTTGGACTTTGGCAAGGCTGATGAAACTTTGCTTAAGATAGAGCCATTTGGGCTTGATATGAGCTTTAGCAGTGAAAGTAAAATATCAACAAAAAATAGTAAATTTTTCATAGAGAGCTCGCCTGTTTTAAAGCAAAACGGCGTGCATGGTTTTGATGAACTTAGTATAAAAAGCAAGGATTTTACTGATCTTGAAATTTTTGCCAAAGAGGCAAACTTTGATTTGCCGTTTTTAGATAAAAATGGCTCAAAGTATGAAAACGATGATCTTAAAATTTTAGTCTCAAAAGCTGGTGTGAAGGTAGATAGTGCAAGTAAAAAGCTAGACCTAGACATAAAAGAAAAAGCCATAAACGTAAAAACTCAAGATCTAAATTTGCTAGTGCTTGACGATAACAAAACCAGCGAGCAAAGCACGCCGCTTGAGCTTTTAGCAAAAAATGGCGATATCATTTTAAGGGATCTAAACAAGACCTTGCCATTTGCTAGCTTTAGCGCCGAGAAAAAGGGCAAAAGCACCTCGCTAAATGGGCTAGCAAAACAAGGAAGAGTTGGCTATTTTAACGATGAAAAGAGTATAAATTTAGACGCAACCGACATAAGCGGAGAATTTATCAACGACCTTTTTGGCATCAAGAGTTTTGAGGGTGGTAAATTTCGCCTGAAACTACTTGGAGAAAACTCTAAGAATTTCAAGGCAGAGGTGAGATTTTTTGATACTTTTTTAAAGGATTATATCTTTTATCAAAGACTGCTTAGCTTTTTAAACTCGGTTCCATCGCTTCTTAGCTTTAAAACGCCTGACTTTAATGACAAGGGCTTTACCGTTAAAAATGGTAAAATTTTACTCACTAGAAATGGCGATATGATCGAGTTTTTAGCGATTGAAATGATAGGCACAAGTGCTGATATCGGCGGGCGTGGCACGATCGATCTAAAGAGTAAAAAGATAAATATCGACCTTGAGCTAAAGCTACTAAAAGACGCTAGCAGTATCATTGATAAAATTCCACTGGTAAATCAAATAATCCTTGGCAAGGACCGCTCGCTCTCAACCGTCATCGCCATACGTGGCACTACCGATAAGCCTGAATACTCGACACAGATCTTGCAAGACGCCTTGCTTTCGCCACTAAAGATAATAAGAAACGTGATTCAGGCTCCGTTTTTGATATTTGAGTAGTTTAAATCTACAACGCACGAAAGTTATAGAAAAATTATTGGCTGCTTCTAAAGCCAAGAGTGGCGCTCATTTTTGATTAACTATACTAACCTCGGTTCGTAAAGCGCGTAATGCTTAAATTTTACTAGTCAAAAGACATCAAAAGCTAAAGATCAAGGCTTTGATAGCTCTATTTTTTGATACTACAACTATTAAAATATTTTGATAAAAAACATAAAATTTTACATATAAAAATATGTAAAATTTACTTCATCTCAAGGCGCATGAGATACATCTCCTCGCCGTCAGTCACCTTTAAATTTTGGCTCTTACACTTTGGGCAAGTAAAGTCATTTTCGCTAAGCTCCCCGCCAAATCCACAATCCAAACACTCGATCACAATGCCTTGTAAATTTATCACAAGCTCAGCATTTTCGCAGATCGTGCCAGCCTTATAAACATCAAAGGCGCTCTCTAGATAGTGTGGCTCCACTCCGCTTAAACGGCCGACCTTTATCTCGATCTTGCTTATCTCTTTGGCGTTTTCTTTGGCTGCGTTTTTTTCACAAAGACTAACTAAATTTTGAACGATGCTAAGCTCGTGCATTAGCATATCCTTGGCAGTAGCTCGCCCTTTGGCGGCTCGAGAAATCTTCTTGATTTATAGGCGTTTTCGATGATAACACGCTCGTTTTTAGCTTCCAAGACCTCACCTATTATCATCGCGTTTTTATCAAATTCTCTTAAAATTTTAAGCGCGTCCTCAGCCTCGCTCTCATCGACAGCCATCACAAAAGTGCCCTCATTTGCAAGCTCATAAGGCTCAAAACCAAACAGCTCACAAACGCCCATCACTTCGTCAGCTACCTTTATATTTTCTTCAAAAACTAAGATGTCAAATTTACTAAATTTAGCCCACTCATTTAGCACCGCACTTAGTCCGCCCCTTGTCGCATCACGCATGCATTGCGGCTTTATGCCAGCACTAAATAGCTTTAAAGCGACCTCTTTTAAGCTCTTGCAGTCACTTTTTAGATCAAGTCCGAGCTCAAATTCTTCTCTTGCTGCAAGTACTACGCCGCCGTGCCTGCCAACATCTCCAGAGATTAAAATTTTAGCACCTGCTTTTAAATTTTTAAGCTCCACGCCTTCGCAAACTATCTCACCGATACCAGCCGTGTTTATGAAAATTTTATCGCATTTGCCTTTTGGCACGACCTTTGTATCACCACAAACTACGCTTACGCCACTTTCTTTACAAGTTTTTGCAAGCGAGCCAAGCACACGCTCGAGCTCCTCTATACTAAGCCCCTCTTCGATTATGAGCGAACAGCTTAGGTATTTTGCGCTTGCACCAACCATCGCAAGGTCATTTATCGTGCCGCAAGCTGCGATCTTGCCGATGTCACCGCCATTAAAAAAAATGGGAGTTACCACAAAGCTATCAGAACTAAAAGCGATTTTTCCGTTTAAATTTAGTATCGCTGAGTCGTTACTCTGCCTTAAAATTTCATTATCAAAAATTTTAAATATCGTCTCATTTATAAGCGAGTTCATCTCCTCGCCGCCGCCTCCGTGGCTTAGCATTATCTTTTTCATTAAATTCCCTTAACCAACTCTTGCGTATTTGAAATACGCCGCACAAGCGCCCTCGCTTGAGACCATGCACGATCCTATCGGATTTTGCGGGTTACAAACTTTGCCAAAGACTTTACACTCTGTTGGCTTTGCTAGCCCTCTTAAAATTTGCCCACAAATGCAAGCCTTGCTCTCGCCCGCACTCTCTACGTTGCAGTCAAACTGCACTCTGGCGTCAAGATAGGCAAACTCATCTTTTAGCTTCATGCCACTTTGTGCTATCTCGCCAAGGCCTCTCCAGACAAAGTCGCACGGCTCAAAGTACTTAGCGATGAGCTCTTTTGCCTTGAGGTTGCCCTCTTCTTTGACCGCCCTTGCGTACTCATTATAGACTTCATAAGTGCCTGCGTTTTGCTGACGGACTAAATTTAGCACACTTGCCATGATGTCAAGCGGCTCAAAACCGCTAATGGCTATCGGTCTTTTAAATTCGCTCGCTAGCTCTTTGTAAATTTTACTTCCAGTGATGACACTTACATGGCTTGGGCCTAAAAATGCGTCTATCCTCACGTTTTCATCGCTCATTATAGCTCTAACTGGAGCTGGAACGGTTACATGATTTATGTGAAAGTATAAATTTTTAATGTCCTCTTGCACCACTTTTTCAACCAAATTTGCGCTCATTGGCGTTGTCGTCTCAAAGCCTATGGCAAAAAATATGACCTTTTTATCTGGGTTTTGCTTAGCTATATTTAGCGCATCAAGTGGCGTGTAAAGTGCCCTTATGTCATGCCCCTCGCCGCGAAGCTTTTGCAAGCTTGTCTTTGAGCCAGGCACTCTTAGCATGTCAGCTAGCGTGCAAAAGATCACATTATCCATGCTAGCAAGCTTACAGGCCTCATCTATGCGGCTCTTTGGCATCACACATACCGGACAGCCTGGGCCGTGGATGAAATTTATATGCTCTCCAACCAAGCTTGGCAGTGCAAATTTCATAATGCTATGCGTGTGGCCGCCACAAATTTCCATGATATTTAGGGACTTTGTGCTCTCTTTTTGGATGAGCTTTGAAAGGGCTAGGATTAAATTTTTATCGCGAAAGTCATTGATAAGATCCATCAAATTTTCCCCGCGTTCATATCATCAGCGATCTTTTGATAGACCTCTAAACTCTCAAGCGCAAACTGCGTATCGATCTTTTGCATAGCGTATCCTACGTGGATTAGCACATATTCGCCAACTTTTACCTCTTCAGAGATGAGATCTAGGCTTACCTTTCTAGTAACGCCCAAAGTCTCAACGGTAGCAACGTTATTTTCATCTATTTCTATTACTTTTGAAGGGATCGAGAGGCACATTATCTTAGCTCTTTTTTAAATTCCAAATAACTTATCCATTTGTCGATTCCTTCGCCTGTTTTGCTATCTATCACAAAGATATCGACCTTTGGATTTAGCTTTCTAGCGTCGTTTTTCACTCGCTCGATATCAAAGTCAAAGTGCGGTGCAAGCGAAGCTTTTGTGATAAGAAGCACATCAGCAGCCCTAAACATCACTGGATATTTGCTCACCTTATCATCGCCCTCTGGTACTGAAAGAAGCACAGCGTTAAAATGTGAGCCAACGTCGTAGCTTGCAGGACAGACTAAATTTCCAACATTTTCTATAAAGACTAGATCAAGCTCGTTTAGGGGCAGGTGATGAAGCCCTTCATGCACCATAAATGCGTCCAAGTGACAGGTCTGACCTGTACTTATCTGATGAGCCTTTGCACCAGCTTTTACTATGCGATCAGCATCTTGATTTGTCTCCAAATCGCCCTCTACAACGCCTATTTTAAACTTACCAGCCTTTATCGTAGCCTCTAAAAGTGTAGTTTTTCCAGCGCCTGGGCTACTCATCAAATTTACGCAAAGTATCTTTTTCTCATCAAGATGAGCTCTGTTGTGGGCGGCCTCTTTGTCATTTTCAGAGAGAATTTTCTCTATCACGTCTATAGTTTTGCTCTCGTTTAGCACAGGGTGTGCGTGAGCCTCGTGGCTATGTTCGTGCGCATCATGAGCGTGATCTGTATGTCCATCATGAGTGTGTGGGTGCGAGTGAGTGGTGCCATCAGCGTGAGTGTGAGTGTGGGCGTGATTACCCATTGAACAACCGCAATCTTTACACATTTTTTCATCCTTTTTTATTAATTTATGGAGATTTTAACTCTTAAATTTAAAAATAAAATTAAAATTTAGGAGTTTTTGCAAATAGATCAAAATTAATTAATTTATTTAAATTTTTATTTAAATTTTTATTTAAATTTAAAAATATAAATGAAATTTACACAAGAATTTTGACTAAATTTACTTTACTCTTTTTGCCTAATCTCATCCAACTTATCAAAATTTTCATCACCGAGTAGTTTTTTACTATTTTTTTGGGCATTCTTTTGGATTATTAGATCCTTTAGTCTAGCTTTGCCATTATCCATCACCATCAAAACCGCATACGCATCAACGTCTTCTTCTTCTCTCATTTCATCTTCGGTATTAGCTGCACTATCAGGTGACATATAAAAGTGCTCTATGCCATATTTTACGAGCGAGTAGCCATCATATCTACCAGCTAAAAACACTCCATTGTCTGGCTTGCTTATACTAAATTTTGCAAAGCTGTAAGTGCCATTAGTATCTGGCTTTAAAATAGCATAAACTCTAGCCCCATCTCTTACTCTCTCATCGTATTGGTCGATATAGCGGTCATCTTCATCATTTTCGTCAAAATTTCTTGAATGAAAATTTGAAAATTCATAGTTTAAATCAACATAATTTCCGCGAAAAAGATCTCTTGGATCATAAAGATTAACCCTTACTCTTACCTCTTGCCCAAAATAAAGTGGCATAAGTGCGTAGCCAAGCATAATGCCAATAAGCAAAATTTGAAAAAACACAGCTACTATTAATACTTTTATCTTCATTTTTTACGTCCTTTTCTAGCGACAACTAGCACTATGAAAGCAAACACCATAAATAGTGCCGTAGCACCAATATAATCACCTATGAGTTGGAAATACCTCACGGCTGCAACCAAAAATATCATACAAAGACCAAGTTTTAACTCACCCTTTTTGATAAGAACCGCAGCTGTTATGATATTTGCAAGCGAAAAAAATATATTTGCGTAGCCAGGACCGTAGCTAAAGACAAAGGGTAACGACACGAGCAGCGCCCCAAGTAGCAAACCACTCTTGTTTTTTTCTTTAAAAAATAGTGCAAAATAAGCAACACTAAATAAGATAAAGACAAAGCCAAAGTTGCTTTTAAAAAATGACTTCACAAACCAAAGCTTTTCATCGTAAAGCTCAAATAAATTTCTTTCTTCAAATAAAAATAGACAAAATAGCAACACAAAAACGCCAAAATTTTTACCAAATTCTTTTGTAAATGCGCCAAGCCCTACTCTAAATTTATCTAGTAGCGGCGAAATACTAATAAGCAAAAGTGCATAAGATAGCGACACGATCGCAACCATCGGAAGTCCAAACAAAAATCCATAATCAAATATCGCCCTAAGACCACTAATGTAGCCGCAAAATGAAATGATGTATATAAAGATATCTATAAAAAGCACAAAAGCAAGCCATTTTGAGTCGTCTTTGTAAAGCGTATATGCGCCAAGTACTATAAAAATGATAAAACCAAAACCAAAGTCGCCCTGATAAGCTATCATAAAAAACCAAACTGTTGCAAAGATAAGGCTTTGGGCTACTAGTACACCTTTTTTACTAGCAAAAGAAACCGCAAACGCTCCGATACTCCAAAGCAAGATACCACCGCTTGGCTCATCGCTAATGTTATAAATTTGAGCAATAAGAGCAATCGCTGCACCAAAGCAGAAATTTCCAAGAAATAACATCGCCGTTGATAGATTTTCCTTTCCCTTTACGAGATAGTAAATTCCACCAAAATTTACAAGCCCAAGCACAAACAATACAAGTGCTAAACGTCCTAGTCTTGGTATCTCTTCCCAATTTGCACCAACGAGCGTAAAAAAGGCTAGCGCAAAAAAGAGATATGCTACGAGTTTTAAGACAAAACTTATCTTGTCACTATGGGCATCAGGGTCGATGTCATATAAATTTGCTATTTTTATAGCGGTCTCTTTATCGACTATGCCATCACTTTGCCACCGATCCAGCTCTTTTGCTAGAAAAATTCTATTTAAAAAGTTCATTATTCACACTTTCTTTTATAAGATATACAAAACACCAAATTTCTAGCCAGTACCTTAAATACCGTATTTATGTCCATTGACACTGCCTTAGTCTTTCAACAAAAAATATAATTGTGATTTAAAATATAAAAAAATACAGAAGCTAAAATGCCACCGATGATAAAAATTTTTAACAAGGTAGCTTGGGCCAGACTCCTAAGCTTTGCTTTAAAAATTTCTCGCTTAAGTCTAAACCCAAGTAAAAAGAAAAAAACGGCCATCAAACTATCATTTACCAAAAGGATAAGGGGCCTTTGTATCGGCGATTTACCAAAATTTAGCCTTGTATCGATTTGTAAAAATGAGTTATAAAAACTGCTTAAAAAAACATTTTCAAAGATAAATGCTACTAAAGTAGCAGCGATAATAAAAATACCACCGCTAGCTTCACCTATAAAAAAATCCCAAAAATTCCTAAAACCCATAAAGACCCTTAAAAAACTAAAACCTAGGAATAGCTGCCCTTGTGAGTTTAGAAAATTTTACGCCCTTTAAGCCGGCGATCCTTTCAGCAAAGCGTTCAATTTTGCCCGCCTCGCCTCTTATTGAAATCGTTTCTAAGCAGTTATGATGATCGACATGAACATGGTTTGTGCAGATGATTTTCACATCAGAGCTATGCTCTATATCCATCTTTTTATTCACCAAATCGTTGTGATGATGCATATAAATGAGCGTCAAAACCCCGATCAACTCCTCGCTAGCGTCTTTCCAGCTATCACTTACGATCTTTTCACGTATCAAATCTCTCGTAAATTCGCTCCTAGAAGCATAGCCTTGTTCGCTAACCTTTTTATCTAGTTCGTCTAGTAACTGACTAGGTAAAGAAACACTAAAACGTATAACACTATCCATTTTCTGCTCCTTTCTCGTTTGATTACCGTTTATAATCATTATACATCACTTATTAGAAAATGTGGATAAATAATAATAAATTTGCCCTAAATTTACGTTAGAATCGTTGCTACAGAATTTTTTATTGATATAAAATTTCAAATTTGCTTTAGTAAATTTTTTGTAAATAAGTTCGAGTAAAGTCTTATTTTGAAAAACTCCGCCGCTTAGCAAAATTTCCATTTTTTCTTTTTTTGAAATTTCAAAAATAATATCAGCCAAGCCATTTATAAACGCCGTTGCAGCCACTCTTGGCTCATCTTTTAAAGTACTTTTAAAAGCTTCTTTAATGCCGATCACTCCATTATCTAGGCTAAATTTGTAACACACATCTAAATTTTTATCATAAAGCGCTTCAAGCCTCATACCGCTCTCGCCCTCAAAGCTTGAGTGAAAAAGACCACAGATAATAGCACCAAATGCGTCAAATATCCTACCAACCGAGCTAGTCTTTACTAAGTTTAATCCTTTTTGCTCCATTTTTTTAAAATTTGCAAGCATTTTTTCATCAAAATTTACTAAAAATTTACTCGCTTCTTCTTCAAGTGAGTACTTCAAAATAATAGAATAAGCGATGAGATAGATATTTTTTATGCTATTTTCGCCACCAAATAAGCTAAATTCATCAAAATGATAAACTCTCTCGTAATTCTTTTTATCTAGCTTAAAGACTTCTCCACCCCAAATTTTGCCATCCTCCCCATATCCAGTGCCATCAAAACAAAATCCAAGATACTCTTTGTCTACTAGTTCATTTTCAAAGATCACGCTTAGCAGATGCGCGTAGTGGTGCTGCAAATAAACTAGCTCAAAGCCCTGATCCTTTGCCCATTTTGTGTTTAAAAAATTTGGATGCAGATCGGCTATGACCTTGTCTATTTTTAGGTTGTAGGTCTTTTCAAAAAGGGTAAAAATATCTTTAAATCTATCAAAAGTCGCCACGTTTTTTAGGTCGCCGATATACGGGCTAATCATCAAAAGGCCGTCTTTGTATATACAAAAAGAACTTTTTAGCTCCGCTCCAAGGGCTAAAAATGTCCCTTTTTGCTTGAAATTTGTATGGATGAAATTTGGATTTAAGCCACGACTCGTTCTTGTGAAAATTGTCTCATCACCAACGCAAAATGCGATACTATCGTCACTTGGTGAGTAAATTTCGCGGTCGTGATCAAGGTAAAAGTCTATGACATCGCCTAGCTTTACTCTTAGCTCACTCTCATCTTTTATCACAACTTCGCCTGAGATATTTGCGCTAGTTGCGATGATGTCGTGTTCTAAATAGTCAAACAACAAAAGATGTATGCCACTAAATGCGAGCATGACGCCAAGCTTATTTAAATTTGGAGCGACGCTTTTTGCGATATTTGAGCCATTTTTTGCCTCAAGCAAGACGATTGGCTTTAAATTTGAAGTAAGAAGCCTGGCCTCTGACTCTGAAATTTTTGCTATTTTTCTAGCATTTTCTAAATTTTTACTCATTAGGGCAAAGGGCTTGCTTGGGCGGTGCTTTCTAGCTCTTAGCTCGCTAACTGCGGCTTCATTTGTCGCATCACAAATCAAATGAAAGCCACCAAGCCCTTTAATGGCTAAGATTTTGCCCTCGTTTATGAGCTTAGCCGCATCTTTGGCCGCTTCGTTTTTACTAGCCAAGGCTTTACCAAATTTATCTTTTAGATAGAGCTTTGGTCCACAGTTTGGGCAGGAGATCGGCTCTGCGTGATAGCGGCGGTTAAGCGGATCTTTATACTCGCTCTCGCAAAATTTGCACATTTTAAACTCATTCATCGTCGTATTTACCCGGTCATAAGGCAATGCTTTGATGATGGAAAATCTTGGTCCGCAGTTGGTGCAGTTTATAAATGGATATTTGTAGCGTGGATTTGTGGGGTCATAAAACTCGCGCAAGCAGTCATCGCAAAGCGCGTAATCAGGCAAAATAGGCGCTTGTTTGGTGGCTCTTTTTGAAGCGATGATCTCAAGCTTTTTATAAATTTTATCTATCTTAATCTTCTTTAGCTCATCGATCCTAGCAAGGGCTGGTAGCTTCTCATAGAGCTCCTTTTCAAAAACCAAAAAGCCAGCCTCATCGCCGCTAAAATTTAGCTTCACGCCCTCATCATCATTGTAAATTTCACCAACGAGGGCAAATTTATGCGCCAAAGTATAGACAAAAGGTCTAAAACCAACGCCTTGAACTAAGCCCTTGATCTCATATCTAAAGCTTGATCTCAATGCCAAATCCGGGGTCAAAATTTGTTTTTATGTTTGGGTTTAGGTGCTTTTTTATCAAGTTGCTAACTACCTTATTATAAAATAAATCCCCGCTTAAAGTAACATTTTTGATGTTAAATTTATCTCGTTTTTCATAGCTAAAATCGCTCAAAAAATGCGCCAAAGACTCGGTGCAACCAAAGCTGATGTTCTTCTCTCCAGCGCCAGCAAGGACAAACGAAATGATACTTTTTACAAACTTAACCCCGTCTAAACCAAAGTCATCTTTCATCTTATAATCGATCCTAACGCCCTTTTGACCGTTAAAATCAGCTGCCATAAGAAGCAAATTCTCCCCTGCTTTTTTAAACTCACTGCTTGTGCCAAGCAAGCGTCCAGCTATACAAAATAGCGAGAAAAAGCTAGCGTTTGAGCTAAATTTACCGCTTGGCAAGGTGTGCTCTTTACTGAAGTTTTCAAGTAGTCTTTCGCCGCCTTCCTCGGCTCTTATGAGCTCATAAATTTCTTCAAAGCTACTAAATTTTGGCAAAAATAGAAGCTGCGTTTTGCTTGATTTTGAAAGCAGGCAAATTTCATCATCGCTAAATTTGCTAAATTTTAGCCCCAAAGCTATATCGCCAAAATTACTAAGCTCAATTTCCCCGTTTTTTGCATAGAAAAATGGGCTTAAAACTGCGCTATTTTCAAGTAAAATAAGCCTTGAAAGAGCATTTTTTTGCTCCTTTACAGCAACGCTTAAAAAGCTAAAGCCCTCTTTATTTAGCTGTTCGCAAACGGCGTAAAGAAAAAGATCATTTGGCGCCATCACGTCAAAAAATAGCGGTGCGTCCTCGTGATTTTGCCTATAAATGGCTGTCGTCTTTAGAGCTAAAAGTGGCTTTTCAAAGCTAGCTAAAAATGTCAAAACTCTATCATCGGCGATAAAAATTTTTGGTAGCTGCTTTAAATTTACAGGCATCAAGAAATTTGCGTCAAAATTTACGCCAAGAGAAATTTCATATAAATTTTCATCTTGCTCTACGCAAACGCTCTTGCCGTTTTTTAACAAATTTAGGCAAGCTTTTAGCTTTTCATTAAAATTTTCAAGCGTTATCTCACCCTCAAATTTACTCTCACATAGCACGCCACTTTCATTTAAGATAGCCTTTTCGCTAGCCAAAAATGTGCTCGCTTGAGTCGGAGTTAGGCCGCCAAATTTTATCTCATTTATCTTGCTATCTTCATCAAGCTCACTTGCAGCCAAGACCTCACTGTGCTTTATAAAAAGACTAAATGGCAAGAGCGCGCTTGCTTTATTTGCCACGCTCTCAAGCTCGCTGGTATTGCCACTTACCTTTAGACAAGTTTCATCATCTCTGCACTTTATACTATGAGCTAGATCGCCAGCAAGCAAGCGTAAAAATGGCACCAGAAACGAAGCATCTTTGTGGCAAGTAAATTTAAAAGCAAGTATCATTTTAAACCTTTTTTAGCGTATTCATCAACGATATCATTTAGGGTGAAATTTGCTACTTTTTCACACTTAAAATCAAGCTCTTTTAAGTGATCAAGCAGCGTTTTTTCTAAAATATTAGAAGCGTTTATAACCTCATCTGAGAGGCTAAAATTTGATGATTCTATGCGGCTAGGCACGATGCCTAAAATTTTAGTCGTAGGTCTATCGCCTGCAAGCTCCATTAGATGAAGGGTCTGGAGCATCTCTATCTCGTGAGCCGAGCCGTCCCAGCTGATAAAATTTGGCACATTTAGAAAGTCAAAAAAATAAACATCACCCACGCTTGCACCATTTGCGCTAATGCAATCAACGACGATAAGATAGTCAAATTCACTTATGATGTGAGTTAGAGCGAGGGCTAAAGTGCCACCGTCCATTAGAGTAAGCTCGTTTTTAGAGCTTGTAAATTTATAGTTTTTAGCCATCAAATTTACAAAATGAGCACCTATGCCCTCATCGGCAAACATCACGTTGCCGATACCAAGAACCAGCACTCTCATCAGTGTTCTTTTACAAATTTATAACCACTAACGATGGCGTCCATCGCTCCATTTTTGCCTTTAACAGCGTTAAATACCGCCATATAAACATGAATCGGCACAAATATCATAATGACCCACATACAAATTCTATGTATCGTTCTGACATTTGCTAGTCCGCCCATAAGCTCTTCAAAAAACCTAGCTGGCTCATAAAGTGCTCCGCCAAGTCCCTCATGATAAACATGAACATAAAGCACAAGACCACTTAGGCAAATAAGAGTCAAAATAAGATAAAAGAAAAAGTATGAGGCAAACTGCAAAGGATTATAAACGCCCCTTAAATGCGGATGTGGCCCCATAAAAAGATAGTATTTGATCTGTGCGATCCAAATTTTTGGATTTAGAAAATCAACCACACTCATCCACTCTTTTTTACTATGTTTATCAAAGACAAATAGATAAAATTTAAAGATAAACGCCGCTATTAGCACAAAGCCAGCGATCTGATGAGCCATACGCCACTTTGCTTGCATAAAATTTGTAGGCTCGCTCGTAATCTCTGGACTCACAAAAACGTATGAGATATAGTAGCCACTCACAACTAAAAGTGTGATCGCTGCAAATCTAATCCAGTGTGTCAGCCTAACGCCGATGGAGAATTCGTATTCGCTGATCCTGTCAGCATTTTTATGTGACATATTCTCTCCTTACAAATTTGGATTTATCTTATAAGTACTCAAATCATTTCCCTTTGTATCCATAACATGCACAGCACATGCGATGCAAGGATCGTAAGAGTGAATTTTTCGTATTATCTCAAGTGGCTTTGAAAGATCAGTGATCTTTAAACCAACTAAGCACGCCTCATAGCTTCCCATTTGATTTTGTGCGTCTTTTGGAGAGGCGTTCCATGTGCTTGGTACGACTGCTTGCCAGTTTGTGATAACGCCATCTTTTATGCGACACCAGTGGCTAAGCGCACCTCTTGGAGCGTTGCCTTGAAAATTTCCTTTATATTCTTTTTTGTTATCGATTACATATTTTGCGCAAGTCTCTTGATCTGTCTTTAAATTTTCGATCAGGGCATTAAATGCGTCCATCGTGTGCTCTGCGACAACTTTTGCTTCAAGCATACGAGCAGCGGTTCTGCCTAGAGTTGAAAAGACCGCGCTTAGTGGCAAGCCACTCTTTGCTAAAAACTCATCAACTACCTTTTTAACTCTCTCGTTGCCTCTAGCGTAGTTTATGACGATGCTTGCGATCGGTCCTACTTGCATAGGCAAGCCGTCATATCTTGGTGCTTTGATCCAGCTATATTTACCCTTTGTGTCAAAAAGCTTGCTGTGAGCTAGCTTGCCCTCGCCGTCTATGCTCTCGCCATCAACAAGGCCTGTGTAGTTTGCCTCGGTCTCGCCGTCATATGGGTGAAGCGCTTTGTCATTTTTATACCAAGCTCTTGTCGCCTCTTCTGTGATCTTGTCTTCGTCTATGTCATAAACCTTGCTAAGATCGCCATTTAAGATGATGCCACCTTTAAATAGATGGTCATTTTTGCCGATCAAAAACTCATCGTAGCAGAATAAATTTGATACGCCAACGTCGTTTAGAACGCTTGGCTCGTTTGCATAAGCCTTAGCTGCCATCAAGATATCTGGGTAGTAAGCTCTATCTACAAATTCTTTTATCTCAGCAAATTTACTCATGTATTCGCCCATTCTGGCTGGATCAAGCAGGTCCATCACGCAAGTCACGCCACCAACTGTTAGACTTTGTGGATGTGGGTTTTTCGCACCAAAGATAGCCATCATCTGAGCTGCTGTTCTTTGAATTCTAAGGCACTCTAAGTAGTGAGAGAGGACGATTAAATTTTGCTCAGGAGTAAATTTATATGTGCTATGTCCCCAGTATGCGTTAGCAAATGGTCCAAGGTTGCCCTTTTTAACAAAGGCTTCAACCCTCTCTTTTACCTCTTTTAGCTTATCAGCTCCTGTGGCAAATGGCGTGCTTGTGTATTTAAACGCCTCTTCGCTAGCCTTATGCACGTCTGCGCTTAGTGCAGAGACGACATCTGCCCAGTCCATGCCGTGAAGCTGATAAAAGTGCACGATGTGATCGTGAAGATATAAAGCTGCATTCATAAGCGTTCTAGTTAGCTCAGCATTTAGCGGAGGCTTGATGCCAAGGGCGTTCTCAACTGCGACTATGCCTGCTCGGTAGTGCGAGTATGTGCAAACACCGCAAATTCTTTGCATGAAAAAGCCAGCATCTCTTGGGTCTCTGTTTTTTACTATCTGCTCTAAGCCTCTCCAAAGAGTTGAGCCAGAGTAAGCCTCTTTGACAACGTTGTTTTCATCGACTACGACTTCTATTCTTAAGTGCCCTTCGATACGTGTTATAGGGTCTATTACTATTCTTTTTTCACTCATTTTTTCGCCTTATTCTTTATCTTTACTCATAGAAGCTATAACAGCGTGAGCCGCCATGCCAATACCTGCTAGAGCTAAAATTCCAATGCCTATTTTATCACTTACATTATCAGCGCCAAGCCCCAAAACAGTGTCAAATAGTCTATCAGCCATAGGCTCTTCAAACGGCCCCATCGTATCCCAGAAGTCTGGCTCCGAGCAGCCTATACAGCCGTGACCTGCCTGAACTGGCCATGATGTGTGCTGGTTAAATCTCTCGCGTGAGCAGTTATTAAATGTATATGGACCTTTACAGCCTACTTTATATAAGCAGTAGCCATTTTTTGCGCCCTCGTCGCCAAAGCTTTGGACAAACTCGCCTGCATCAAAGTGGCCACGTCTCTCGCAAAGATCGTGAATTCTTAAGCCATAAGCCCATTTTGGTCTGTTATAAACATCAAGTGCAGGCAAAGTGCCAAATAGCAAGTAGTGAAGCACGTTGCCAACGATGTTTTTCTCGCTTGGAGGACAGCCTGGCACGTTTATGACTGGCTTGTCAGTCACCTTTGAAAGACCGACTGAATTTGTTGGATTTGGCTTAGCTGCTTGGATACCGCCAAAGCTAGAACAGGTGCCAATAGCAAAGATAGCAGCCGCGTTAGCAGAGGCATTTACAGCGTGAGTTTTGCCACTTGTGCCGTGAGGTCCGACTGTTAAAAAGTGCTCAGTAGCTCCTGTTGGCACGCCACCCTCAACTAGCAGGATATATCTGCCTTTATATTTTTCTATCGCATGCTCTAAATTTTCTTCAGCCTGCCAGCCAGCAGCTGCCATGATAGTTTCGTGGTATTCAAGGCTTATGTAGTCAAATATAAGGCTATCTATGCTTGGAGCGTCAGTTCTTAGCAAGCCCTCGCTACAGCCAGTGCATTCTGCCATGTGAAGCCATATCACAGGGAGCCTATCGCTTAGCTCAGCAGCACGAGCAACCATCGGTGTCATCGCACTTGGTAGTGCCATAAAAGCTGTCATCGCACCAGCCCACTTCATAAAATCACGCCTAGTAAAGCCCTTATCTTTTAAAAGCTGCGCAATACTAGTGTCATTTTTCATCTTAGGCAATGCACTAAGTTCGCTTAAGCGTCTATTTATCTTTTGACGCAAGTCATTATTCATATAAGCTCCTTCATTTGAAATTTGTTTCATATGTATAGTATCTTTGTTTTAAAAAGAGTAAAATTATTTTATAATATTAGTAGTTATATTTAAATAAATTTTAAAATAAAATTTTAAATGCCTTGAAATCAATAATCTTAAAATATGTTAAAAAATAATATTTAGTGAGAATTTATCCTATTTTGAGAAATGATATGGCAAGAATTCTATTTTTCTGAAAGTAAATATCAATTAAATTTTTAATAATTTTAAAAAATAATTTAGTGTTTTTAAGAAGAGTAAAATTTAAGGTAAAAATTACAAAAGCCTAAACGGGTTAAATTTAGGCTTTTAAATTTGTATTAAAATGGCCAGATAGCCTCCATAAGTCTTGTGCCCCAAGGCTTTTTGGTAGATTTGTCTAGCTCGCCCTCGGTTTTATATAAAATTTTGGCGTCAGCTATGTATTTTGAGTCGATTTCGTTGTTTTGTGAGATGTCGTAAGGTCTTATGACGCCACTTACTTGCATGATCTGCTTTTCGCCATTTATAAGTAGCTCGCGACTACCTTCAATGAAGTAGTTGCCGTTATTTAGGATCTTGATGATCCTAGCTGAGATGGTCGCGGTAAATTTCTCGCTTCTGTTGCTCGTGCCACTACCTGTAAATTTATTGCCACCACCTGCTTTAAAGCCGATGTCGCCGTATTTGTTCAGATTTTCAGCCACGGTTGAGAGCGGCGCGGCTCCAGCTGTGAAAACGCCGCCACCAAGCGAAATGGTGCTATCTTTGTTGGTGCTTTTACTACCGCTTGAAATTTGACTTGCATTTTCTGAGATGACGATGGTTACGATGTCATTTACATTCATCGCCTTTCTATCTGAAAATAGAGGGTTGTCACCCTTGCCAAAGAGGCTACCAGCATTACTTTGACCGCTACCACTGTCTTTTGAAGGGAGTTGCTCGACATACACTGGAGGTTTCATATTGATGTGAGGATCTGCACTTGGGGTGCAACCTGTGTAAAAAATGCCCGCAAATGTGACGAGCCAAATCTTTTTATAGTTCATAAAATGCCTTAAAATAAGTATCTTTGTGCTAAGATTAAGCAATTTAAGTTCCCAAAAAGGTCACAAATGAAAAGTTGTTACATTTTTTCAGACAAAAATCTAGCATATTTGCAGGAAATTATAGCTACAAAATTCAAAAAAGTTGAGATCTTTAAGATAACTCCAGACGAAAACGACAAAAAAAATCTAATAAATTTAAATGAAAAGGAGTTTTTTTTAAAATTTATAGATAAATTTGAAGAGTTAAAGGCCAAGAGCGACTTTGTCATAGTCGTTGGTTGTGAGGGCTTTAGCGTCTTTGGCAAGAGCGAGCTAAATTTAAAGCTAGCTAGAAATTTAAACACTCCAGTCTTTGATGAAAATGCAAACGAGCTAAGGGCGCTAAATTTAAACTCAAAGCTTCTAATAACCGATAATTTTGATGAAATTTTAAGCTACAACGCCGAGATCATCACGCCATTTAAATTTCAAAGCCTGCTTCTAAAAAGAGCCAAAGCGGCAAACAAAACAGTCGTTTTGCCAGAGAGTGATGATGAGAGAATTTTAAAAGCAGCCCACATCGTGTTAGAAAAAGGTGCGGCAAAGGTGATCTTGCTAGGGCTTGAGAGCGAAATTTCTAAAAAGGCAGCCACTTTTGGGCTAAATTTAAGCAAAGCAAAGGTACTAAATCCAGCGCAAAACGAGCTAACAGATGAATTTTCAAAGAAAATTTATGAGCTAAGAAAACATAAAGGCGTTGATGAAGCCAAAGCAAATGCGCTTGCAAAAGATAAAATTTACTTTGCCACGATGCTAATACATGAAGGCATAGCAGACGCACTTGTAAGTGGCGCTACGATGAGCACGGCTGATACTATCCGCCCAGCCCTTCAGATCATAAAAACAAAGCCAAATGTAAGTGTGGTAAGCGGGGCATTTTTCATGGCGCTTGAAGAGGAAATTTTACTCTTTGCAGACTGCGCCGTCACACCAAATCCAAGCAGCGATGAACTAGCTAGCATCACGCTAAGTAGCGCTCAAACGGCAAGTGCCTTTGGGCTTAACCCAAAGATCGCCATGTTAAGCTACTCAACAGCTGATAGTGGTAGCGGGGCTGATGTGGAGTTTGTAAAAGAGGCTGCCAAAAAGGCGAGCGAGCTTGATGCGAATTTAAAGATCGCAGCGCCAATTCAGTTTGACGCGGCAGTTGATCTAAGCGTTGCTAGTAAAAAGATGCCAAATTCCGATGTCGCAGGACAGGCAAATGTATTTATATTTCCAAATTTAAACTGCGGAAACATCTGCTACAAGGCAGTTCAGCGAAGCGCAAACGCCCTAGCTGTGGGCCCGATACTTCAAGGATTAAAAAAGCCAGTTAACGACCTAAGTCGCGGCTGCCTCGTTGAAGACGTGGTAAATACTATCTTAATCAGTGCTATACAAGCAGGAGAATAATATGAAAATTTTGGTTTTAAACTCAGGTAGTAGTTCGATAAAATTTCAACTTTTTGATATGCAGACAAAAACGAGCCTAGCAAGCGGTCTGGTCGAACAAATCGGCAGCAATAGCTCAAGAGCGGTACTAAAAGCAAATGGCGAAATTTATGAGATAAAACGCTTTATAAAAGACCACCACGACGGACTTGAGGCGATGAACGAGCTCTTTGTCACCTCACACACTCTGCACGATCTAAGTGAGCTTGATGGCATCGGACACAGGATAGTGCACGGCGGAGAGAGCTTTTTTAGCTCAATGATCGTTGATGAGAGCGTTATTAAAAAGATAGAGGAGATAAGCCCACTTGCCCCTCTTCATAACCCAGGGCACCTTGCTGGCATTAAAAACGCAATGAAAGAGAGCAAAAATGTGCCTCACGTGGTCGTTTTTGACACTGTGTTTCATCAAAGCATGCCAGAGTATGCCTACCGCTATGCCCTACCCTACGATGTTTGCAAGACTCATCACATCAGAAAATACGGCTTTCACGGCACTTCACACAGATATGTCTGCAAGCAAGCGGCAAAAATGCTTGGCATAGAGTTTGATAAATTTAACGCTATCTCGCTTCATCTAGGCAACGGCGCCTCAGCATGTGCGGTGCAAAACGGCAAAAGTATCGATACCTCGATGGGGCTTAGCCCACTTGAAGGGCTCATAATGGGCACAAGAAGCGGCGATATGGACCCAGCTGTGGTCATCTACTTGCTAAATATCGGCGTTTTAAAGTGGAACGAGATAGATAATTTTTTAAACAAAAAAAGCGGACTTTTTGGAATTTGTGGCTCAAGCGACATGAGAGAGGTTGTGGCTAAAATGCAAAACGACGAGCGAGCAAAACTTGCATTTGAGATGTTTTGCTACCGAGTGAAAAAATATATTGGCTCATATTACGCCATTTTAGGACGCGTTGATGCACTTATATTTACTGGCGGTATCGGCGAAAATGCACCAAATACAAGGCAAAAAATTTGTGATGAACTAAAGCATCTTGGCATTCACATAAATCACGATCTAAATTTCCAAGACATGCGAGACGAGAGATGCATAGACGGGGATGACGCTAAGATAAAAACACTCATCATCCCAACAAACGAAGAGCTAGAAATCGCGATAGAAACGGCTAGAGTAATAAAAGAGAGCAAAGCCAAATAAATAGATGTTTAAGCCAGACTTGATATATAAATTTTAAGCCTAATTCGTTTTAAAATAGAATTAGCATTATTTTTATACTACTAGATAAAAAGCTTTTGCGATTTTAAGCCGCAAAAGCTTGCAATCAATTTTTCTTAAAAAATCTCAAAATTTTTGCTTGAAGTTTAAACTGATCTGAAAGCTCCATTATCGGATAAGCTCCAGCGTATTTTTTGCCACCAGGCAGATCTTTACTAACACCACCACGTGCTGCGATCTGCGCAAAGTCACCCACACTCACATGTCCAGTCGAGCCACTTTGCCCGCCCATGACGACGTTTCTGCCTAGCACTGTTGAGCCAGCAAGGCCAGTTTGTGAGACGATAAGGCAGCCGTTTCCAAGCTCGCAGTTGTGGCCTATTTGAACAAGGTTGTCTATCTTTGTGTAGTTTGCGATCATTGTGCTTTCAAAAACACCACGATCTACAGTCGTGCAAGCACCGATCTCTACAAAATCACCTAGGACAACATTGCCGTTGTGATAAATTTTCACATGTTCGCCAGTTTTTGTGTGTGCATATCCAAAGCCGTCGCTTCCTATAACGCAATTTGCCAGCAAGTGACACTCATTGCCCACCACACAGTCGTTGTAAATGACAACATTTGGATGGATGATGCAGTTTTTGCCAATAGTCACATTATCGCCCAAAAATACCCCAGCCATGACTATCGTGTTTTCGCCCACGCTCACATTTGAGCCAATATATACATTTGGCATGATAGTAGCACTAGAAGCAATATTTGAAGGTTTTGGCTCACAAAATAATGGCTTCGCATAGTCCTTGCTAAGCAAGGCAAATGCAAGATGCGGATTGTCGCAGACAAGTGCGATCATGCCAGCTGGTACCAGGTCCAAAAGGGCTTTTGTGACCAAGATAGCTCCAGCATTTGAGTTGCCTATAAATTTGGCATTTTTCTCGCCATCGCAGTATGTTAGCTCGGCTTTATTTGCATTTTTTAAAGAATTTAAGGCAAAAATTTCTATATCTTCTCCGCTAAAAGTAGCGTTTACTTTTAAAGCTATTTCACTTAGTTTCATTATATATCCATTATCACAGATCCGCCGCGTACGACGTCAACTGGGTTAAATTTCTTTATAGATTTTAAAAAACTCTCTATCCTGCTCGCATCGTCAGCCACCATGACAACGATATAATTTTCGTTTGTGTTTGTTACGATGCCGTTGTATGCCTTTAGTATCGCTTCAAGGCCAGCAAAATTTTCACCAAGCGGAATTTTCACAAGAGCCATCTCTTTTTCGACAAATTCACCACTTTCTATGACTTTATATGTTGGTATGAGTTTATGAAGCTGCTTTACGATCTGCTCCAAGACTCTCTCGTCGCCACTAGTTACGATGCTTAGTCTTGAGAAGTTGCTCTCAGGTATTGGAGCAACTGTAAGCGTGTCGATGTTGTAACCCCTGCCCGCAAAAAGCCCAGAAATTCTAGCCAAAACGCCGTGTTCATTTAAAACTATAACCGAAATCGTTCTTCTGATACTCATTTTTCTTCCTTGCTCTTTAATATCATATTATAAATCGCGGCTCCAGCTGGAACCATAGGAAGCACATCCTCAAAGCGGTCGATCCTAACGTCGATCATCGCTGATTTTTTGCTATCGATCGCTTCTTTTAAAGCCTTTCTAAACTCATCCTTACTCTTGCAAACAAAGCCAACTCCGCCAAATCCTTCAGCGATCTTTACAAAATCAGGCTGCAAGCTAAGATCAGTTGATGAGTAGCGTTTTTCATAAAAAAATGTCTGCCACTGACGAACCATACCTAAGAAGTTGTTATTTAAAATGATATTTATAACTGGCATATTTATCTCATGAGCCGTCATTAACTCTTGGATATTCATAAGTATTGAGCCATCGCCTGTAAAATTTATAACAAGATTGTCTGGTTTTGCGCATTTTGCGCCGATCGCTGCAGGGAGGCCAAATCCCATTGTGCCAAGTCCACCACTTGTGACAAGCTGTCTTGCTCGGTTAAACGGATAAAACTGCGCCACCCACATTTGGTGCTGTCCGACATCTGTTGAGATTATCGCATCAGCTCCTGCTATCTTTGCGGTCTCTTCGATAACCCATTGCGGTTTTAAGACCTTGTCGCTATCTGTGTAGCCAAGTGGATTTAGTTTAGAATATCTATCTAAAATTTCTCTCCAAGGGGCGTAGTTTTCAGGCTTTGCATTGACTTCTTCATAAAGCTCAGTTAGCACGTTTGCAAGATCGCCAACGATTGGATAGTGGGCATTTATGATCTTTGAGATGGAGCTTGGATCGATATCGATGTGGATAATCTTTGCATGTTTGGCAAACTCGTCCGTCCTGCCGGTGATCCTGTCACAAAATCTAGCTCCAAGCGAGATCAAAAGGTCACACTCGCTTAAAGCCATATTTGAAGCATAGCTACCATGCATACCAGCCATGCCTAAATTTAGCTTATCTTTTGCGTCAAGTACGCCAAGAGCCATCAGTGTCTCGACTGCTGGAATGCCTGTTTTTTGCATAAATTTACGGATGATCTCGCTAGCATTTGATGCGATCGCACCACCACCTATGTATAAAAGCGGTCTTTTGGCTTCATTTATCGCAACTGCTGCCTTTTTTATCTGTTTTGAGTTGCCCTTATAGGTCGGCTTGTAACTTGGGATAGAAATTTCTTTTGGATATACAAAATCACCAAGCTTTGATGTGATATTTTTTGGAATGTCGATATGAACTGGTCCTGGGCGGCCTGATCTTGCGATATAAAAAGCCTCTTTTATGATGCGAGGTAGCTCCTCGACGCTATTTACTAAAAAATTGTGCTTGACACATGGGCGTGAAATTCCAACCGCATCAATCTCTTGAAATGCATCTGTACCTATCATAAATGTCGGCACCTGACCGCTTATAAGCACGATCGGTATGCTATCGCTGTAAGCTGTGGCAAGGCCTGTGACTGCATTTGTAAAACCAGGGCCACTCGTAACAAAAGCAACACCCACTTTACCGCTAACCCTTGCATATCCGTCTGCTGCATGTACGGCTGCTTGCTCGTGGCGAACCAAAACGTGTTTAAAATAAGTCTGCTTGTATGTTTCGTCGTAGATATTTAAAGCTGCACCGCCAGGATAGCCAAAAACTATCTCAACGCCCTCTTCGTGCAAGGCCTCGCTTATCATCTGTGAACCAGAAATCTGTTTTATCATCACTTTAGCCTTTTGATAAATTTATCGCAGATTATATCCCAAAGCATTTTAAATCCATTTTAACTTTCTAGCGAAATTTAGGTATTGCTTTGATTTTCTTGAAAAATTTTTAACTAGCTTAGAAGAATAATACAAAATATTTTACATAAAATTAAACATATTATTTTTAGTAAAATTAATAAATTTAAGTGAGCAAAGACTATAAAATTTTAAGAGCTAAAACTCATTTGTATAAATTTTAGGCTTAATTTTTTAATTAAAATAAGCCTAAAATTTTGCTTCATTTTTTATATCATTTAGCTTTTTAACGGCCTTGCCAAAGTCGTCAGAATTTATAAAAACATTAATATTTTCATTTTTCTTATAGACTTTATCGTAGTATTTTGTGAGTAAAATTTCAGCTACTTTAGCAATGTCATTTTCATTAAATTTAGCCACAGCTTCATCTCTAGCTTTTTTATCGATAAATGGTGAAATTTTCTTCATGCACTCGTCAAAAAAGGCTTTATCCACACTTTTATAGTCATCTACTATACAAGAAATTCTTTTTTCTAAACTTGCACTTACTTCGACATTTATGCCACTACGCATTGCCTCATAAAGACTTTTTGGCAAGCTTAATGAGCCTATCCTTCTGCTCTCACCCTCGATAAAGCAAATTTCATCTTTTAACGCAATGAGCTTTTCAAATAACGCATCTTCAAAGCTTTTTTGACTTGGCTGCGCGCCATTTATCGCTCCAAAGACAGAGCCTAAATGATTTGCCATAGTTTCAAGGTCTATTGACGGGTTTAGAACCCTTATTAGCTTACTTTTGTAGCAGCCAGTATTTCCAAAAAGAGTGATAAATTTTATGCTTAAAGGTCGATTTAGAAATTCTAAAACGTGATTTCTATAGGCTTTATAGCCACCACTAAGTCTAAAAACTCTATATCCTATCATGCTTAACACATAGCCAATAGAATTTGATCTAAGCCCGCCTTTAGCGCAGTAGATGCCAATAGCTGAACCAACTTTGGCTCTTTTATAAACCTCATCAATGATATTTTGTAAATTTTTGCAGATATATTTTGCGCCAAGGCTCTTTGCTAGGGATCTGTCACTTTTATAGAGCGTGCCTACCTCTTTATGTTCTATGTCATTTAAAGCGTATAAATTTATGGCATCTTTTATGTGTGAATATAAAAATTCATGTGGCGATCTTGCGTCTATTAAAATTTCAAACGAGCTTCTTTTCTCTAGCCACTGCTCTACATCAAGCTCAGACAATGGCACTAAAAGCCTTTTTTAGCTTTTGATAAAGCGGATGAAACGGCGTGCCATTTACTCTCACATCAGCGATCGTCGTGATGAAATTTGTATCCCCACTCCACCTTGGCACAAGGTGATAGTGCACGTGCTCAGCTATGCCAGCGCCTGCTGCCTTACCTAAATTCATACC
This sequence comes from Campylobacter concisus, assembly GCF_002165775.1. Taxonomy (NCBI): domain Bacteria; kingdom Pseudomonadati; phylum Campylobacterota; class Epsilonproteobacteria; order Campylobacterales; family Campylobacteraceae; genus Campylobacter; species Campylobacter concisus. The sequence goes on from NZ_NDYP01000003.1 coordinate 327,696, forward strand.
GATATTTACGCCCTGAGCGTGAAGCTCACGCTTTAAAATTTCAACCCCAAGCCTTACAAATTCACTCATCTCAAACCAAGTCTGCTCGTCAAGCTCCTCGATCTTGTCGGTGTGGTGGTTTGGTATGATCATAAAATGCCCTGGAGAATACGGATATAAATTCATGATCCCAAAGCAGTGCTTAGCACGAAAAAGCACACCATTTTTATCATCATCATCTGAGTTTATAACATCACAAAAAACACAGCTATCTTTTTTAGCGCTAAAGTATTCGCTTCTCCAAGGGGCACAAAGGTGCTGCATTACTCACCCTCCTTTATCTTTTTGACGGCATTTTTTATATCATCTTGTCTCATAAAATGCTCTCCTATCAAGAAAGCATCTACGCCTATTTTGCTTAGCTGTCTAAGCTGTTCATGCTCGTAAAGACCGCTTTCAGCGACTATTATCTTGCCATTTGGCAAAAGTGGTATGAGCTTCTCACAAAGACTCATATCCATCGTAAAATCATCTAAATTTCTATGATTTATGCCTATTATATTTGCTCCTGCAAATATCGCTTTTTTCACATCGCTCACATCATGTGTCTCGACTAATACCTCAAGACCCAAGTGGTGCGCGTACTCAAGTAGTTCTTTTAGCTCGTTTTGAGTTAATGCTTTTGCAATGAGCAGGATAAAGTCCGCTCCATAAACAAGAGCTTCTAAAATTTGATATTTATCAATAATAAAATCTTTTCTAAGGATTGGCTTTGAGGCGTAGCGGCGAACTTGGGTGACGTATTCAATATTGCCTTTAAACCAATGCGGCTCAGTTAAAATACTAAAAGCATTTGCGTATTCTTCATACTCCTGGGCTATTTTTATCGGCTCAAAGTCCTCTCTTATCACGCCCTTGCTTGGGCTAGCTTTTTTGATCTCGGCTATGATTTTTATCGGCTCGTTTTGGCTTGCTCTAAGCGCACTTAAAACATCTCTTGGCACATATGGGTTATATGCTAGTGAGCGACCAAGCCACTCCTCAGGGAAGTCTGCTTTTCTTTTTTCAAGATCATCTTTAGTCTTTTTTATTATCTCATCAAGTATCATTTTTTAAGCCTTTTGTTTAGATTTATTATACAGCGCTCTATTAGGTGCAAATGCTCTTTTGCCTCTTTTGAAGTCCTAAAATCAACATCTTTCATCGCATGCTGCATAATGCTTTTTGCCTTTTTGCACTCACCAAGCTTAAAATATCCCCACGCTAGCGAATCCTCATAATAAGGCGACTCAGGCGAGATAGCAAGTGCCCTTTGCACAAGCTCTATACCTTTTCTAGGATCGATGTCATGGTCTATCAGCAAGTAGCCATAATAGTTAAAAAACATATCATTCTCTAGTTTTGGCACACTAGCTTCAAATTTATCTAAAATTTCAGCCATTTTTTGTTCATCTAAGTTGTCTTTATTCATCTCGTATTCGTAAATCGCGGCTTTTGCTAAAAAATTTAAATCCCTGCTATCATTATAAATTTTAACAGCAAGTATGTATGCGTCACCAAAATTACTAGTCGCCGCATAAAGATCCATAAGCGCTATATCGTTGTAGCTATATTTTTTTAAAATTTCAATTGCTGCTTTGTAATTTTTATCATAGATAAAAAACTGCACGATCTTATCAAGATAAGAAGTATCGTGATTTAGTTCATAAAGCTCTTCAAAGAGTTCGATCACTTTTGGGAAATTTCTTTGCTGGGAGTAAATTTCAGCCAAAAGCTCGCAAGTCTTTAGCGTGCAACCTTGTTCATCTTTAAATTTCTCAAGATATTTTGTAGCGTCTTTTATCTTATCCATGCGATTTATCAAAATATCAACGATACGGAGCAAGTTTTCTTCTTCTTGCTTTAGCGAGTATGCCTCTTCAAAGTATTTTAGTGCAGTCGTTGTTTCATTTTGCATCATACAAATAGTGCCAAGCATGAGTAAATTTTGAGCATTTGGTTCTTTTGTAGCAAGCTCTTGCATTAAACTTTTAGCCTCATTTAGCTTTGAAAGATTTACTAAATTTGCCACCTTTATACGGATAAAATCGCTGTCGTCTTTTAAGCTTTTTTCGCCTTCACTTATCAAAGCGTCTAAATTTTCATTTTTTGTAGCAAAGGCGAGTTTGATCGCCTCTTTTAAATAAGCTTTTTGATTCGTATCTTTAAAAATGTTTGAGTAAGATTGAATGCTAGCATTCACATCTCCGCTATCTTGAAACAATAAAGCCTGCATTAGACGTAAATTTATACTTTTATTATCGTCAGCCAAAAGTAGCTGCGAGTTAAAAAATACGCTCATAAAAAATACTAAAATTTTACGCCAATGCATTCTGCTTTTAGCTCCTTTAAATTTTTTTTAAAATAATTCCAAAACGGAAAAGTCCTACACTGCTGTGGCCTTAGCTCATAGACTGAGCAGTTTTTATTTTTTTCATCAAAAAATATACAAGCAAAGCCATCTTCATAAGGCTTCTCTTTTATGCTACACCTTAGCCCAACTCTTATTAAAAACTGCTTTTCAAACTCATCTTTACTCATATGAAATGCAGTACAAAATTTTGAAATTTCTTCTTCATTTATCCAGATATACCCACTCTCTCCGGTACAACACTTGCCACCACAGCTCTCGCAAAAGCTAGCATCAAACTCATAACTAAAACCTTGTACTTTCACGCTAGTTCCTGATAATCAACACTGTTTGTATTAGCTTTTTTAAAAATTTCAATCGCCTCTTTTGTATGCGAGCCATTTTCGCTCATCACTAAAGGTGGCAAAATTTTTAACTTTGAGTTTGAATTATTTCTTACCTCAAATAAGGCTAAATTTGCTGGTTTATCAGCCTTTGTATGAATAAATTTTAGGCTTACTAAATTTAGCTTAAACTCTTTTAGAGATGCTATGATCTGACTAAGATCATCAGGTGCATAGCAAAAAAACGCCCTTTTGTGAGGCTTTAAATTTATACTTATACCTTTTATAAAGTCTTTTAGACCCAAAGAGCTTGTATATCTACTAGCTTTTATATGCTCATCTTCGCTTTGTTTCGTACCCTCGTGATAAAATGGAGGATTTGATACGATGAGGTCAAATTTCTCACTATCTTTAAAATCTGCAAAATTAGCATTTATAATTTCTGCCTCCAAGCCGTTCTTACTGGCATTAAATTTAGAAATTTTACCATTTATTTGTAAGATATCAAGCAAACTTAGGCTGGAATTTTTAAAGTCGCGTTTAAGCAAAAGCCCAAGTATCCCGCACCCTGCGCCAACGTCTAAAATTCTGCCTGAAAAATTTTTCAAACTTGATCTTATAAAATCATAAAGTACCAGCGTATCGCTGTTGTAGCGATAGCCACTTTTTAGCTGAGCCAAGATCATCTATAAACCTTGATGATAAAGCCACGCGTGACATCTTTTACGATCACTTCAGAGCTAAAGCTGATCCTTGCAAAATCGCCAAATTCTTCTTTTATAAGCTCAGCTGCTGCCTTTGCGCGCTCTTTACCAACGCCATAATTTACATAATTATTTAGCCTGCCAAGATCATCTTTTTTGATGCTTTGAGCCACATTTGACGGAATCACAAAATTTTTATTATCTACGATTGGAATTATCTCATACAGGTAATTTGAGTTAAATCTTTGTAAAAATTCGCTGACTCTATTCTTACACATCACGCTAGCCTTATCTTTTGCGTCCATGTCATCACACTCAAGGCTAGAGATCAAAACTAGCTTTGTTGGAGTTTCAGGTTTTGTCGTAGCTTGCAAGATATTTTTTAAATTCACATTTTCATTTTCAAGCTCATCTTGCCTATTTAAATTTTGCTCGATATCTTTTTGAAGTTCGATGATCTTGGCATTTACTGGACTTCCTTTTACGCTAGATGAGCTAAGTTCATTTATTTTAGAATTTAACCTCTCAATCGTCTTATTACTCTCGTTTAACTTATGTTTTGCGCTTTCAAGCTCGTTTTGTAAGCTTAGTAAATTTTTACCGCCACTTTTATTGCTATCAGCAAAAAGAGCCGACGTATCAGCTATCTTTTTTTGCAAAATATTTATTTGCTGACGCAAAATTTCATAGTTTTGCATATCGATCTTTAGTGTTCTTTTTTGAGCTTCTAGCTCACTTTGCTTTGCTGCTAGCATCTGACTTGTTTGCGTGAGATTATTTTCCAGCTCTTTTATCTTTTCATCTTTTAAATTTATCTTTGCACTTAAATTTTTTAACTCGCTGTCATTTAAACCAAGCTTTTGGGTCTGCAAAGAGATAGTTTGATTTTGCTCAAACAAAGTTTTTAAAAATTTATTCGTCTTTGTATCAAGCGTCTTTAGCTCATCTCGTGCATTTTTAAGGCTCTCTTCACTCAAATTTAGCTTTTTATTTAGCTCACTTAAACTTGCATTTGCATCTAAATTTTGTTTCTCTAGCTTTTTATTTATCAAATTTACCCGTTCAAGCTCTTTTTTAAGTGAATTTATATTTTCATTTGCGAGTTTATTTTCCTGCTCACTTTTAAGATTTTTTTCTTTTAGATCATTAAAACTTTTATGAAGTGCCGCAAGAGAGGCGTTTAGCTCTAAATTTTTACCATTATAGTTTTCAACTGCTAAATCTTTTGAGTTTAAATTTTTCTTTATCTCATCAAGCTCATAAATTCTATCTTTTAAGGCGGTCTTGCTTGACTCAAGTGCTTCCTCAAGATCAATTATCTTATTTGCCTTTTTTGAAAGCTCATCCTCCATAACACTCTTTTGCGTTTCAAAGCCATCAGTTAGAGCGTTTATCTCTTTTTCATAGCTAAATTTTTGTGTCTTAGCGTCACTCTTTGCTCGCTCAATCTCCTCTTTTAAAAGCAAAATTTCTTTTTTTTCGTTTTTATCTTTTTCATTTTGAGTATTTTCATACTCTTTTATTAGCGCGTCTTTTTGAGCCAGTGTCGTATTTAGCTCTATATTTTGCTCTTTTAAAGCTGTGTAATTTGCCTCAGCTGCCTCTTTAAATTTAGCAAAATTTGCTTCGATATCTTTTATCTTACTTTCATCGCCATTTTTTGCCTCATTTATCGCATTTTCAAGGTCTATTATCTTTTTTTCATAGGCTTTTGAGCTCTCTATCATATCAGCTTGAGCTTCATTTAGCCGTTTTGTGAGAGTTTGTATATTTTCAAAGTGTTGTGCTTCAAGCTCGCCAAGCGTCTTTTGGTTTTTTTCAACTATCTCATTTTTTTCATTTTCGATATTTTTTTTCATCTCTGAAATTTTGCCTATAAAGTCTAAATTTTTCTCGCTGATATCAACATTATCAGTAGCTAAAATTTTATTTTTTTTGCTTAGCTCACGAACTTGTTCTTGAAGTTCGTTTACATCATTTGATAAATTTTGATCGTTCGTTTCAGTAAAATTTTGGATATAGCTTTTTGGAGTTATATATCCGCCATATTCGTAAAGATCGTCTTTGCTGATGTACTTTTGTCTCTCTTCTTCTGGCAAATTATCAAAATTTATAGAATAAATCGTTTGATTAGTATCTTTTGGCGCTTCATCTTCTTTTGGAGATTTAAAAAACGATAGGCAAAAGCCAGCAATCAAACAAAAAATAGCTAGTAAAATTTTATTTATCAAGCTTATGCCTTGCCCTTTAAAATGTCTTTTATGACGTGATGAGCATGATTTAGAGCAACAACTATTGAGCCGCCATTTTTTAATACTATATCACCGCCCACATAAAGTCCTGGCACGCTACTTTGGTAGTTACTATCAACTATTGGAGTGCCCTTTTCATCGATTTTTATCTGACATTTTTGTAAAAAATCAACCGGACTTGAGCCACCTATTGCATAGACAACTCTGTCATAAACGCGAATTTTGCCATTTTCGTAATGCACTCTAACTTTGCCTGATTCGTTATCTATCTCTTTTATGTCGTGATTTAGCCTAACTTTTATCTTGCCGTGCTTTTCTAGCTCCCAAAGTGCAGTTAAATTTGTCTCATTTACGCGGCTAAAATTATCTTTTCTATAAGCAATCGTGGTTTTATTGTATTGGCAAAGCTCGATCGCATACTCAACTGCTGAATTTCCGCCACCTACAACAAGCACCTTTTCGCCGTTTGTACAGCTATCAAGGTTAAAATTTACAACTGAGTTTAGTGAAGGCGGGATTTTATAATCAGGCTTATTTGGTCGTCCCATTTTGCCAATTGATATCATCACATTTTTAGCTTCATATACGGCTTTTGAGGTAGTTACTTTAAAAATTTCTCCATCTTTTTTCACGCTCTCTACTTCAGAATTAAAAAAAGCTTCAATCTTTTCAGTATCAAGCAGCTTGTCAAAATAATCAAGCGTGCTCTCTTTCGTGCCATCCTCAAATGAAACTACACCATGTATCGTGCTATCTTGCCCTTTATACTCTTTATCTACGCGTTTATTATCTTTATAAAATTTTCTTATCGTTTGGCTGTGATTATCACCTTTTTCAAGAAGCAAAACGTTGTTTAAGCCATTTCTTTTTGCCTCAACTACGCTAGCAATTCCACAAGGTCCGCCACCAACAACAATTAGATCATAAACATTTACCATCTTTTTCTCCAAATTTTATAAATTTTAAGCTTTTTTAACCAGATCAGCCATCAAAAATGCAAGCTCAAGTGCCTGATCGGCATTTAGCCTTGGATCACATTGTGTTTCATATCTTTGCTCAAGCGAGCTTTCAGTGATATTTAATGCCCCACCCGTGCACTCAGTCACGTCTTGCCCTGTCATCTCAAGATGCACACCGCCAGCCCTTGTGCCCTCAGCTTTGTGAATTTCAAAAAAGCTTCTAACTTCGCTTATTATCTTGTCAAATTCTCTGGTTTTATAGTTATTTGAGGTTTTTACAGTATTGCCATGCATCGGATCGATACTATAAACAATATTTAGCCCTTCTCGCTTTAGCTCTCTTAAAATTTTTGGTAAATTTTCGCCTATCTTATCAGCGCCCATTCTGATTATCACATTTAGTCTGCCAGCTTCATTCTCTGGATTTAGCTTATTTGCAAGTGCGACGACATCTTCAGCCTTTGCACTTGGTCCGATCTTTACGCCGATAGGATTTTTCACACCACTTAAAAAATGTACGTGAGCGTCGTTTATACCACGTGTTCTTTCACCTATCCAAAGCATATGAGCCGAGCAGTCGTACCACTCACCACTAAGACTATCAACCCTAGTCAATGCCTCCTCATAAGGTAGTAAAAGTGCCTCGTGAGATGTATAAACCGCGGTTTGATTTATGACTGGCGTATTTGCTGAAGTGATGCCACAAGCTGCCATAAATGAAAGTGTCTTTGTTAGTTCATCAGCTAGTTTTGCGTATTTCTCGCCTATCTCTGGCTTTTTAACAAAGCCTAAATTCCACTTATGTACTTGATGAAGGTCGGCCAAACCACCTCTTGAAAATGCTCTAAGCAAGTTCATCGTCGATGCGCTCTGATAGTAGGCTTCTATCATGCGTTTAGGATCAGGCACTCTAGCTTTTTCGTCAAATTCAAAGCCATTTATGATGTCGCCTCTATAGCTTGGAAGTTTAGCGCCATTTATCTCTTCATAATCGCTACTTCTTGGCTTTGCAAACTGCCCTGCCACGCGGCCCACTTTGACCACTGGATAGCCACCAGCAAAGGTTAAAACTATCGCCATTTGAAGTAGGACTTTGAACATATCTCTGATGTTGTTTGCATTAAAATTTGTAAAGCTCTCAGCGCAGTCACCACCTTGAAGCAAAAATGCCTCGCCATTGCAAACTTTTGCAAGTTCTTCTTTTAAACTTCTAGCCTCACCAGCAAAGACCAAAGGAGGAAGTCCTTTTAATTTTTCTTCGACCTCTTTAAGCTCTTTTAAATCTGGGTATTTTGGTTGTTGCAAGATATTAAATTCTCTCCAGCTATCGCGGTTCCAAGTCATTTATTTTCCTATCTTTTTTGCCTTAAATTAGACGCTGATTATATCACGGCAAACTTAAAAAATAAAAGCCATTAATAGGCTATTAAAGTTAAATTTCATAAAATCGCTAGTTTAAATTTACCCAAAAAAAGAGAAGATTTTTTTCATGATAAAAGGCATTTTTTATTCGCTTTTGGCATCAGTTTTATTTAACTGCATCTACTACATGTCAGTGCTCATGAACCCCATCAGCACACAAGCTCTTATTGGATACCGCATGATCTTTGCCATGCCTTTTGTCATCGCCGCCATTTTTTTGTTAAAACAGCAGCGAAATTTCAAATTTTTACTTCTAAAAATAAAGCTAAAACCTAAAATTTTACTAGTTTTGCTTGCTACCTCGCTCATCGTCTCATTTCAGATGTGGCTTTATCTCTGGGCGCCAAGCAATGGCTCAGCACTAAAGGTATCAATTGGCTACCTCATCATGCCAATAGTCATGGTCCTTTTTGGACGGATATTTTTTAAAGAGCACCTCTCTAAAACAAAGCTAGCCTCGATATTTTTTGCAGCCCTTGGCGTCTTTAGCACAGCTATACTAAGCGGCGGCATCTCGTGGGAGAGCGCTGTAGTTTTTTGCCTTTATCCAGTCTATTTTGCCATTAGAAAGTACTACAACCTTGCAAATTTCTCAAGCTTTGTTATAGAGATAATTTTTATGTTTTTATTCTCATTTTATTTTGCGCTCACAGCCGATATGAACTACGTGATGAGTCAAAATCCAAACATCTACTATCTGCTCATCTTGCTTGGTGCTATCAGCGGCATAGCCCTCATCGCCCAGATCCTCTCAAGCACGCTCGTGCCGATAAATGTACTAGGTTTGCTTACATATTTTGAGCCTATAATGATGCTTTTTGTCTCATTTGCTATCGGCGAGAGACTGGAGAAAAGCTCATACTTTTTAATGATCTGCCTAGCCATCTCGGTCACACTTTTGATGATAGATAGTATAAATTCTATAAAAGGCGACAAAAATACCAAGACTAAATGAGAGCCAAAAAGGCGTTATTCTCGCGCTTAGCGCCTTTTTTATGTGGGGGTTTTTGGCGGTTTATTTCAACCTCTTTAGCAAAGATGTCGATGCTTATGAAATTTTAGCCCACAGAGTCATTTGGTCATTTTTCTTAATGGCTGGAGTGCTTTATTTTAGTGGCAGAATGGGTGAAATTTTTACCTTACTTAAAGATATTCGTTCACTAAAAACCTTATTTTTGAGTGGCATATTTATCACCACAAACTGGGGCGTTTATGTATATGCGGTTAGCAATGGCAAAATTTTGGACACAAGCTTGGGCTATTTTATAAATCCACTAATAAGCATGCTCCTTGGCGTTATCATCTTCAAAGAAAGGCTAAATAAAAGCGGAATTTTAGCCATTTGCATAGTCGCTTTAGCCATTAGCGTACAAATTTATGCCCAAGGCGGATTGCCATTAGTTTCCATTATCTTGCCGCTTTCATTTGGATTTTACGCAGCAGTTAGAAAGATGGCAAAGATTAGCGCATTTAACGGGCTTTTTATAGAGACATTTTTTATGTTCCCATTTGCACTTGCTTACGTCCTTTACATAGCATTTTTAGGTAAAAGCCACTTTGGACTAAATGAGGACTCACTTTTAATGATCGCTTCAAGTATCGTAACCATCGTGCCGCTTGTCGCTTTTAACGCAGCGGCAACAAGGATAAATTTAACAACGATTGGCTACTTGCAATACATCTCGCCGACCATCGCGATCCTTTGTGCGGTCTTCATTTACGGCGAAAATTTGGACGGCTACAAGGTCATCTCGTTTTGTATGATCTGGCTGGCACTTGCGATAATTAGCATAGATAAATTTAGAAAAAGGAGTAAAAATGAATAGTGTGACGATTTATTTGCTACTTGCATTTTTTGCAGCGCTTATTTTATATTTTCAGATACAAAAACTAACCAGAAAGCTCGACGAAGAGGGGGCGGTGCCAGCTTATCAAAAGGCCGCACAGGAGGTTTTAGAAAATTTAAGCAATGCCGAGAAATACCCAAAATTTTGCAATGTAATATTTAAAAAAATAAACACCTTAAGGCAAGATATTTTATTTGAAGATGCGCTAAATAGTGAGTCTGAAAAAGATAAAGCATTAGATGCCTTAGAGCAAATAAGAGAAAAATTAGAAACTTTATCAAAGCAAGAAAATTTAAGCTGGGAGAGTGAGCTCTTTGCGATCTTGGACGAGCTTGATGGCTTTATAAGGGTAAATTTCAAAAACGGCGAAGATAGAGCTGAAGAGCTAAGGGGCGAACTAAAGAAAGAATTTGATGGGTTGTGAGAGTGACTTTGCTAAATTTTAAAAATTAAAGGAGTAAGTGTGTTTGAAGATATAGACTATGACGGCTTTAAGATTTATTGTGATGAGAATAAAAAAATGATAAAGAGCTCTACTGAATCCTATCAGTCCTATTTAAGAAGCTCCATTAATTTTTTAAAAGATAATAAAATTTATTCATTTTCTGATTATCACAATGCAGATAAAAAATACTTAGAAAAAGAATTTATAAAAACAGGTAGAGACGAACAAACTTTTAATAAATATATGCGTGCAGTAAATTATTATATAGAATTTAAAAGTGGCAAAGGAGACACAATGCCAATAACAAATAACCAACAACAAGAAAGAAAAGTAAATTTTTCACTAAATCAAATTTTATATGGCCCTCCAGGAACTGGAAAGACATATAGCGTTGTTCGTAAAGCACTAGAAATTATAGAAGGCAATGCTTCCGATGATAGATCTAAATTTAAAGAGTATGTAGAAAAGGGACAAATAAAATTTATCACATTTCATCAAAGCTATGGATATGAAGAATTTGTTGAGGGCATAAAGCCTGTATTTGATAGAGAAAATGGCAACGAAGACAACGAGATATCTTATAAGATAGAAAAAGGTATTTTTTATAAGTGTTGCGAGGACGCTTTACGCTTGGCTGGATACAATGATGGACTCGATAAATTTTGCACTTTGTCAAAAGAGGAACAACAAGAGTTTTTAAATGATAAAACACCAAAATATACAATCATAATAGACGAGATCAACCGCGGAAATATATCCAAAATTTTTGGTGAGCTCATAACTCTTATAGAGCCGTCAAAAAGGCTCGGCGCAGATGACGAGATAATGGTCGAGCTGCCATATTCAAAAGAGAAATTTGGAGTGCCGTCAAATTTATACATAATAGGCACGATGAATACAGCAGATCGCAGCATAGCTCTTATGGATACGGCGCTTAGAAGAAGATTTGAGTTTGTAGAGATGATGCCAGAATATGACGAACTAAACAAAATAAATATCGAAGATATAAATATAGGCAAAATGCTAAAAATGATAAACGAGCGTATAGAATATCTTTACGACAGAGATCATGCGATAGGGCATGCTTATTTTATAGATGTGTCAGACATGGAAACGCTTGCAAATGTCTTTAAAAATAAAATTTTACCGCTACTACAAGAGTATTTTTATGACGACTGGGAAAAAATAAGACTAGTTCTGGGCGACAATCAAAAAGATGAGGATTTGCAGTTTGTTAAAGTCAAGGAAAATATGGCAAAAGAAAAACTATTTGGAGGAAAAATCGACGATATAGACGATAAAGTCCTATATGAGATAAGCGACCAAGAAACTTTCAACAACCCTCAAAGCTATATAAAAATTTACGAATGAAACAAAACGTAAAGCAATGACCAAATACTTAATAGAGTTTGAAAAATTTCGCCAGGAAGACGACCAAAGCCTATTTAATGCCGTAGATGCATTTACTAGAGAAAATTTTGCCGCAGTAGAATTTTTAAAGCCTGGCAGAGACAAAAAGGGCGATTTTTTACAAGCTCAAAACTACGTCGGTATCATCCAGACAAAAAGTGGCGATAGCCTTGAGATACTTCCCAAAATCCACGACAACGATAATAGCAACAACAAGGAAGCGGTAGAAAATTCTAAAAGAATTTTACTGAAAATGTTAAAAACTTTAAAAAACCATCCATTTAAAAATATAAACATAGCGAATTTAAAAAGCCTAAATTTACCGCTTCTTGAAATTTTTATATCGATGTTCTTAGATGAAGTATCAAAACTCATAAAAATAGGCATAAAAAGCGACTATGTGGAACTGGAAGATAATCTAAAATTTTTAAAAGGAAAGCTTAAAATATCGGAGCAAATACGTAAAAATATCGTCCATAAAGAGAGATTTTACGTTTGCTATCAAGAGTTTTCCATAGATAGGGCCGAAAATCGCCTCATAAAAAGTACGCTCGAGTTTTTATATAGACGCTCAAAATCAAGCAAAAATCAACGACTTATTAGGGAATATTTATTTATCTTTGACGAAATTTCATCTAGCTCAGATATAAACGCGGACTTTAACCGATTAAAACTAAATCGCCAAACAAAACACTATGAGCAAGCGCTTTTATGGAGCAAGATATTTTTACAAAACAGGTCGTTTAGCCCGTATAGAGGTAACGAAATAGCCTTTGCCTTGCTATTTGATATGAATGCGCTTTTTGAAAGCTATGTTGGAAATTTTATTAAGAAAAAGCGTGCAGATGTTAGTTTGCAACACTCAGCAAAACACCTCATAGAAGACCCAAAGAGCTTTAGACTAAGGCCTGATATATTTTTAAAAGATAAATTTATAGCCGATACAAAATGGAAGATCATCAAGACAAAAGACGATATTTCACAAGCCGACCTATACCAGCTATATGCTTACGGTAAAAAATATAATTGTGGCAAACTTTATCTAATATATCCAAAGATAGACGGCATAAAACAAGAGTTTATGAAATTTGAATATGAAAAAGATATGCAGCTTGAAATTTTATACTTTGATCTTGAAAACGACTCCAAAAACGATAAACTTATTGAAAATTTACTAGCATAAACTATTTTGTTATCAAGCTAAATTTTAGCCACAAGCCATGTTTAAAGCTTCGCTTTTAGAGCCATTATCCTCTTGTATGAAGCGTCGATTCGCTCTTTGCTGATCTTTTTCTCGTTTACTGCATCGACTATGATCTGAGCGACTAGATCAGCCGTTCTTTGGTTATTTATCTTAAACTCACTAAAAAGCAAGATATCGCCACCAGCGTTTATAAATTTAACCACTTTTTGCGCTAAAGACTCATCGCCAACGCCTTTCATAAGCATATCATCGCTAATGACCACACCGTTAAATTTAAGTTCATTTCGCAAAAGATCGGTTATTATTTTTTTAGAAAGTGTGGCTGGATTACCCTCGTCGATACCCTTTACAAAAAGGTGCCCAGCCATGATGATCTGTGCCCTACCTGTGCTTATAGCGTCTTTATATGGTAGTAGCGCATCTTTGCTTAGCGTGATCTCGCTCTTATTTTTATGCGAGTCCTCTTTTGAGCTACCATGCCCAGGAAAGTGTTTGATCGTAGTTATCACACCCTGCTCTTTAAATGCATCCATAAAAGCGTCAGCATAGATCACCACCTTACTCGCATACTCACTAAACGCTCTTTGCTTGGCAGCAATGATCGGCGAGTTTTCATCGTGCAGATCGACAACTGGGGCGAAATTTAAATTTATGCCGCACTCTTTTAAATTTATAGCCATTTTTGAGTAGAGATCATAAGCGCTTTTGATATCAAGCGTGCTTGCGACCTCGTATGCGCTAGGATATGGGCCATCAAAGCTCTTGTCCTTCATACGGCTCACATTGCCGCCCTCTTCATCGATAGCGATGAAAATTTTAGGACTTTTTTCTTTGATAGCTTTTATGCTAGCTTTTAGCTGGGCTTTACTAGTGACATTTCTGCTAAGTAGCATCACTCCGCCAAATCTCTCGTACCCAGCGTCGCTTAACATCGCGCGAAACGCAGCGTCTTTTGTGCTAGCTCCATTAAAGCCAACCATTATCATCTGCGAGACCTTGGCTCTTAGGCTTACCTCTGCACCGTTTAGCCCCAAAGCAAAAATGGTCACAAAAAGTATAAATTTAAAAGCTCTCATCTTCTTCCCAAAAGCGATTTAACGCTTTCAAAAACATCTTTGCCATTTAGCATATTTTCTACCTCGCTAGCAATCGGCACATATATGCCCCTCTCTTTAGCGATCTTGCTAATAGCTCTTGCGGTATCGACACCCTCGGCCACTTCGCCAAGCTCATTTAAAATTTTTTCTAATCTCTCGTGCCTTGCGATGCCAAGACCTACGCGGTAGTTGCGTGAAAGTATCGATGAAGCGGTTAAGAAAAGATCTCCTGCACCGCTTAGCCCCATAAATGTCTCATCTTTTGCGCCAAAAAATTTGCCAAATCTAGCCATCTCAACAAGCCCACGTGAAATGAGACTTGCTCTTGCGTTGTTACCAAGGCCAAGGCCGTCACAGATGCCGCCAGCTATGGCGATCACGTTTTTATACGCCCCACACACTTCAGCGCCGATCACGTCATCTGAGGTGTAGGCTTTCATGTAGCTTGGGAAAAATGAGGCAAATTTTAAAGCTAAATTTTCATTTTTAGAATTTACCACCAGGGCACAAGGAAGCTTCTGCATGATCTCTTTTGCAAAGGTCGGTCCTGAGAGAAAGGCTAAATTTTCTCTATCCACAAAATCCTCGTAAATTTCATTTAAAAATTTAAGACTTGCTGTGTCTATACCCTTGCTAGCGACTAAGATCTTTTGGCCTTTGTTTTTGTAGTTTTGCTTTAGCCATAAATTTGTAGCTTGCGTTGGGATAGTGCAGACTAGATATTCGCACCACAAAGCCTCTTCTAAGTTTACAAAATTTGGCATCTCTCTTGGCGTTCTTGAACTGATGACGCACTCGTTATTTTCACTAAATGCGTGAAAAAGCGCACTGCCCCACTTGCCAGCTCCGATGACTGCTATGCTCATTTTAGCCCTTTTTTTAGCCTATTTTGGCCTTTAAAAGCTCATTGACCTTGCCTGGATTAAATGCGCCCTTGCCCTCTTTCATCACCTGACCGACAAAGAAGCCAAACATCTTGTCTTTGCCGTTTTTATACTCTTCGACTTTGTCGGCGTTTGCAGCCAAAATTTGATCTATGATCGCGATAATCGCTGAGTCGTCGCTAACTTGTTTTAAGCCAAGCTTTTCGATGACACTATCGACGTCAGCGTCATTTTCCATAAGGTAGTCAAGTACCTCTTTTGCAGCCTTGCCGCTTATCGTTCCATCTTCTATGCGTTTTAGTAAATTTATCATCTTGGCGCTACCAACTGGGCTTGTCTCGATCGTTACGCCGTTATTTAAGCGGCCAAGAAGCTCGACTATAAGCCACGTAGTAGCGAGCTTTGGAGAAATTCCAGCAGAGATTAGTTCTTCAAAGTACCTAGCCATTTCAACGCTTTGGGTTAAATTCAAGGCATCGCTCTCTTTAACGCCTAACTCGCTAACATATCTTGCGACCTTTTGCTCGGCAAGCTCTGGAATTTTTATCGCTTCGTTATACATCTCTTCTGGGATCTCAACTGGCAGCAAGTCAGGGTCAGGGAAGTACCTATACTCTGCGCTATCCTCTTTACCGCGCATCGATCTTGTCACCAAATTTGTCGTATCAAACAGCCTCGTCTCTTGATAGACCTCTTCGTCGTATTTGCCATCTTCCCAAGCTGCACTTTGGCGCTCTACTTCGTAGTCGATAGCTTTTTGGATAAATTTAAATGAGTTTAGGTTTTTTATCTCAACTCTTGTATAAAGTTTAGTGTCGCCTTTTGGACGGATAGAGACGTTTGCGTCGCAGCGAAAGCTTCCCTCTTGCATATTTGCGTCGCTGATGTTTAAAAAGCGAAGAATTGAGTGTAGTTTTTTAAGATAAGCCACCGCCTCATCGCTGCTTCTAAGATCTGGCTCACTAACTATCTCAAGAAGTGGCGTGCCGGCTCTGTTTAGATCAACCAGACTCTCGGTTTCTTCATGGATATTCTTGCCAGCGTCCTCTTCAAGGTGCGCTCTAGTTACACCGATGCGTTTTTTAGTACCATTTACGTCGATAATAAGCTCACCACCTTCTACGATAGGGATCTCAAACTGAGAAATTTGATATGCCTTTGGAAGGTCTGGATAGAAGTAGTTTTTTCTATTAAAGACTGATTTTTTATTGATCTTAGCATTTATCGCTGTGCCAAAACTGATAGCCTTTTTTACAGCCTCTTTGTTTAGCACAGGTAGTGCTCCAGGAAGCGCTAGGCAGGTCGGACAAACGTGAGTATTTGCCTCGTCGCCGAAGCTAGTTGAGCAAGAGCAGAAAATTTTAGTTTTTGTATTAAGCTGAGTATGAACTTCTAAACCGATAACAACTTCAAACATATTTTTACCTTTAAATTTATGCAAATTTTTAAGGCGTATTTTAGCGATACTTTCTTTTAAAATATCTAAAAATGAGCGTTTTGACTGGAAAATAAAGAAGGTGATTTAAAAATTTAAATAGTTTAAATAAGGAAAAAGCCATATAAAAATATGGCTTTAAATTTTAATGCTCGTGCTCACTAATAGCAACGGCACCAGCTAGATAAACGTAAGTTAGCATCATGAAAATAAATGTTTGCAAAACAGCCATAAGCGTTAGAAGCGCAAAAGCTGGAAGCGGAGCAAACCAAGGTGCAAGTGTAAGCATCGCTAGCAAGAATAGATCATCTCCCTTGATATTACCAAAAAGACGAAATGATAGCGAAACTACACGTGAAAGATGTGAGATAACTTCAACTGGAAACATAATAGGAGCTAGAAATTTATTCGGTCCCATAAAGTGTCCAAAGTACTTGAAAAATCCATTTTCTCTAATGCCCTCAAAGTTGTAATAAACAAATACAACTAAAGCCAAAACTAGAGTTAAATTTAGACTTGATGTTGGTGACTCAAATCCAGGAATAATACCTACAACATTTGAAAAAAATACGATAAAACCGATAGTTGCAACAAGTGGAAGATATTTCCTTGCTAGTTTTTCACTTCCTAAAGTATCTCTTCCCATAGATATAACGCCTTCTAAATAAGCTTCAACTATATTTTGAAGACCTCTTGGCACAAGTTGCATCTTACTCCTTGCTATATAAGCAACTATGATAACAATCAAAGCTACAAGCAGAAAGTGAAACGCATAGATAAAGGCGTGGGAGCTATTTAGGAAATTTGAAAATAGAAACAAATCTTTCATTAATTTACCTTGGATTTAGAATTTTGCGTGATTGTAACAAAATTATTGTTAAAACATTTTTAATTTTAAACTCTGAAATAATCGAAAATCAATTTACAAATAGTCACTGCAACTACCACTAAAAACATTGTTCTAATAAATTTTACCTCTTTTTTAATGACAAGATTTGATCCAAAATATGCGCCTAAAATTTGACCAACTGCCATCAAAAGTCCAACAGCCCAAAGCATCTGTCCGCCGGCTATAAAAATGCCAAGAGCAACGATATTGCTAGTAAAATTTAAGAGTTTCGTATGAGCGACAGCCTTTTTTAAATTTAGCCCAATTAATGCCACTATCGCAAATGTCCAAAAAGAGCCTGTTCCTGGACCAAAAAAACCATCATAAAAGCCAAGTATTAGTCCAAAAACTACATAAAATAGCTTTTCATTCATCTTTGCAGCTCTATCATTTTCGCCGACTTTTGGCATAAAAAGCGTGTAGATAAAAATAGCAATCAGTAAAAATGGGATAATTATCTTTAAAAAATTTGTATTTAAAAATAGAATAACCACTGCTCCAATGATAGCTCCAATGAAAGTAAAAACGATACCTACAAAGCACTCTTTATAATTAATCAATCCCCGTTTTGTGAAATTTAGAGTCGCTGTGAAGCTGCCAAAGACACCTTGAAGCTTATTTGTGCCAAGTGCAAGATGTGGTGGTACGCCCATCGCCATAATAGCTGGAAGCGTTATAAGCCCACCTCCACCAGCGATAGAATCGATAAAACCACCTAAAAACGCAGCTACAAAAAAAACGACATAACTAAGTAGATCAAATTCCATTTTTTGCTCTTTTGATAATTGAAATAAAAGCAGATTGTATTTTATTTGTACTTATCTTTTTGTAAAATTTTTATATTTGAAATGAGAGATTTTTGAAATTTATAAATTTAAACGAGCCTTTGGATCTAGCTCAAAGACTCGTTTATTAAAGTGACTACTTAATAACGCCACAAAGCATTCTAGCGCCACCGCCGCCAAGTGCTTTTGGATTGTCGCTGTGATTGTCGCCACCAACATGAACCATTAGTGAGTGACCTTTTAGCTCGTCAAGACTTTTTATCTTTGGGGCTAGCACTGGATAGTTTGCATTGCCCTCAGCATCTACGTAAAGTGCTGGCAAATCGCCTTTGTGACCCTTGTCGTCCCATGCAAAAGAGTGCATTTTTGTGCCGGCTGGATCCCAGTGGCCGCCTGCTTTCATACCAAGGCCTTTTTCAGTCGCACCACAGTCAGCATTTTCATGGATGTGAAAGCCGTGTAGTCCTGCAGTAAGTCCTTTTAAATTTGGAAAAAATGCAACGCCGTAGTTTGTCTTAACAGCTACTACTTTGCCGACACTCTTATCGCCCTTCTCGCTTAGCTCATTAACAGGTATAACTAGATGCTCTCCAGCTTTCGCATCAAAGTGATGACCCTCATGAGCAAAAAGCAAAGTTCCTAAAACTGCACTTAGTAAAACGATTTTTTTCATACAAGCTCCTTATGGATAAAATTGTATGGCAAGTCTATCCTAAATTTAAAAATTTAGCAATAATTTTTATTTTTTGAGATTTTTTACGATAGTTTCTAGCTCTTTACTCTGCCCTATTCTATAAAGTGCAAAGTCGTATTTTATCGGGTCTAGCTCATCAAATTCTCTAAGTTTTTTTGTGAGATCCATGACTGCTTTGAAATCGTAGCTCTTTCTGCTTATAAGTCCTAAATTTAAAGAAACTCTATGTGTATGAACATCAAGCGGCATCAAAAGCCTATCTTTTGGTAAATTTTTAAATAGTCCAAGGTCGATGTCACTATCTCGTACCATCCAACGAAGATACATATTGTAGCGCTTATATGGGCTTTGTGGCTCTTTTTCAAAACTCTTACCAAAGAAAAACTCATATCCGTCAGAGCGGTAAGAATTTAGCTTGTATATAAATTTGATAAGTTCATTTATGCCATCTATCATCTCGCCATTTTTTGTAAGACCTTGGCGTAAAATTTCTTCTATCTCACCCTCTTTTTTAAGACGTGAGAGAGTGATAAAAATTTCTCTCACATCATTTTCATTTTGAAAGCGGTATTTGAAATTTGATAAATTTTTCTTGATATTTTGCTCGCTCTCATCAAGCAAACCAAAATCAAGTAAATTTAGAAATTTCACTATCACTTTTGCGTTACCATAAGCAAATAACGCACAAATGAGTGCTATGTTTGGCTCTTTAAATTTAGTGGCTACCTGAAGTGGATCTGGGGCTTCAAACAGCCCCAAATTTGTATTTTTACTAAGTACGTGCGAGTCTAAAAGGCTCTTTAGCTCGCTCATTGTTTTAGTGAAAGAAGCGTGTCAAGCATTTGATCAACTGTCGTGATGATCTTTGCCGCTGCGCCGTAACTTGCTTGAAAGCGGATCAAATTTGTAAGCTCTTCGTTCGTATCTACGCCACTTGTTGATTGAAATTCCTCTTCAGCTGTCTTTTGCAAAGACGTATTTGTGTCGTGGATCGTATTATTTGCCTCTGTATCACTCGCCATGTCAGTCGTAAGATAGCGGTAATATCCCTCGATCGTCTCATCTCTATCAAGCGCTATACCACTTGAGTAAAAGGTCTGCTTTTGATACTGAAGCTGGATCATTTTATTTGCAACTTCATTATTTCCGATAACTGGCTTTGAGTAGGCACGAAGCTTTGTGTGGTCTTGGGTAAAATTTTGATTTATGCCGATACTATTTGAGTCAGTACCTGAAAAAAATCTATTTATGCCAACAGCGCCTGGAAAATTTGTACCGTGATCGACTATCGATATGCTATAAAGCCCTTGAGCTTGTTTTGGAATGAGAGAAAATGTGCCTTTTTTTGTATTTTTATCATAAAAATATGACGCCTCAAAAAAGTCATCAACGTCATTTAGCATATTATTGTCTTTATTGTCATCTGAGTTTGAGTTAAAGTCTTTGACGATAGAGTTGCCATATCTTGTATCATTCATCGTCGTCGTGCCATTTACATTTATAGTTTTTCTGGCCACAACATTGCCTTTGTTATCATAAACAATAGCTTCAAAACTTCCGTTTCTTATACTATTATCATGATTCATCAATGTCTTATCGCCTTCTAAATAACTTATCGGATCTGAGTTAGAAATTTCAACTGCGGATTCGGCATAGATATTATTTGTACTTGTTATTAAGGTTTTACTAAATGTATTTAGATTATCAATGTATTTTTGGATCGTTCCATCACTAAATTTATCATTATCTGGCTCGTAGTTTCGGCCCCTAAGATCAAGTGCAGCTCCAATTTTACCACCTGTAATCTTTTCCTCCATTGGGATTCTTCTGCCGTCTTCTCTTTCATAATAAATTTTTGTATATCGTCCACTTTCAGTTGAACTCATAGAAATTTCATGAAAATTTACACCATCAACGATACTTACACCGCCAATATTTAGATTGTAGTATTTTCCTTGATCTGTTATTCCTGTATCTACCCTAGAATTGCTCTTTAGATCACTTTTATAAACTGCTGTATTTACCAGCTTTGACATCGCAAGCTCAAGCTCATCACGTTTATCACGAAGATCATTTGCATTTATTTTTATACCAGCGTCCGCGCCTGATTCTATTCTTTGGATTTGCTTATTGATATTTGCTATTTGTCTGCCTAGAGAATTTATCTCTTTTATATTTATTTTTATCGTTTCATCAATCTTTTCATGCATATCATAAAGCATCTTTGACGAGCGGTTGATACTTGCAGTCAATACACTTGCTTTATTTATCAAATTTACTTTTTGAGCACCTGCATTAGGGTTTGAAGCAAAGTTATTCCACGCGGAAAAATACTCCTGAATATCCTTTACCATACCATTATCTTTCAGATCAGGAAAATACTTTGTAGCTTCTTGCAAAATTCTTTGTTTATAGGCTGTATTTTCTAAATTTGACGATGAGTATTTTAGTCTTGAGTAGGCAAACTCATCATGAAGCCTTGTTATAGTATCTACTTGCGTGCCTGTACCAACTCCGCCAGGTACTGTATTCATCGCTGGAGATGCGGATTGGACAACACGCTGCCTTGTATAGTAGTTGCTATCAGCGTTTGCGATATTATTTCCGGTTGTACTTATTTGAAGCTGGGCCGCATTTAGTCCTGAAACACCCGTGCCTAATGACATAAAAATATTAGCCATTTTTTAAACCCTTGATTTATAAAAATTATTATCTATGCTATTTCCATCTTGGCCGTATTCACTTGTTTTAGTTCCAAAAATTTTTTCATTAAGTGAGTCAAAAAATTCTTTAACAGCAACAACATGTCTTGCATATTCTTTATTAACTTTATGTAAATTTTCAAGCTTTGAACGCATAAGTACAAGCTTTGACTTCACTTCATCGTCTAAAACACTAGCAAGTGTAGTCGTACCGCTCTCTTTTGATACTTTTAAAAGCTCTTTATCTAGTGCTCTTTTTGTATCTTCAAATGCACGAACTAAGGCATTTTTTTTCTTTACACTCTCATCAACGCTTGAGTGCTTAGCCTCTTTTATATTTGCGATATCTTGTATAGTTAAATTTATAAGCTCATCAAGCTCGCCTATAGCCTCGTCCAAAAGCTTTTTTATCATTTAAATTCCTTAATTACAGCAACGCATCAGCCACAGCCCTAGCCGTTTTTGAGATATCAACCTGATAAGTGCCATTTGCTATGGCATCAGCTATCTCTTTTAGCTTTGTGTTTTCGTTTGTTCTTACTTCTTTACTCTGAGTTTCGACCTTGGCATCGCTATTTTTATTTAGCGTATTTGCCTGGAAATTTGGTCTTTGATTCAAAGGCCTTATCATATTCATACCTCTTAAAATAAAATATTTATATCACTACATCGGCAGAATATAAATTTACTTAAGAGTCTCTCTTTAAAAAATCGTACAAAAGTTCTGAAAAACCAAGATTTCCACTCAATGCTTTACTCATTGCATCGTTATACATTGACCTATAGATATCGCTACCAGCAGCCTTTGGATATAGCGAGTTATGCTCATCTTCTTTTAAAGCAATATCAAGCACAGCCTTTACCATATATGCCTCAAATGCATCAGTTTGCTCTTTTAAAAGTGCATCTTGTTTAGCATTTGCATTTTTTATCTTATTTGCCGAAATTTCATTGTATGAATTTAGTGCTAATGTGTTGTCAATTTGCATTATATTATCTCCAGATCGACTTGTATCGCACCAACTCGCTTTAAATTTTCAAGTATCGATATGATATCACTTGGTGTTGCTCCGAGCTTGTTTAAAGCTCTTGTTACATTTGCAACGGTTGTTTTTTCGCCTGAAATTTTAAGTAAATTTTGACTAGGTGCGACCGACGTATCGCTTCCTATATTTACATCATTTTGCGCTGCTTCGTCATAGCTATTTGGCTCTATTTTTATTGTGATTGCACCATGCGTTAAGACAACTGGGCTAACCACAGCATTTATGCCACTTACTATCGTGCCAGTTCTCTCATCAACTACTATCTTTTCATCTGGCTTATACTCTACATCAAGATCAAGCACAGCGCTTGCAAGCTCAATAATGCTAACATCATCTGGCTTTTTAACGATAACCGTTCTTGGATCGATCGCCTTTGCGGCATCATCAGAGATATTTGCATTTATAGTATTTTGGATATCAAGAGCAGTTTTAAAATTTGTATCTTTTAGGCTTAGTCTTATGCTATCTTGATTGTAAATGTCATAAGTCACTTCTCGTTCAACCAAAGCTCCATTTAGGATAGAGCCAACGGTTGGGTGGTTTCCACCCGATCTACCCATGCTTTTACCACCGATGCTTAAAGCACCCTGAGCCAAAGCGTAAATATCACCATCAACGCCTTTTAGTGGCGTCATGAGAAGAGTACCACCTTGCAAACTTTTTGCATCGCCAATAGATGAGATCACGACGTCAAGCTTGTCGCCATGCCTAGCAAATGCAGGAAGCTTAGCTGTTACCATAACAGCAGCTGCATTTTTTGACTTGATATCATCTGGGTTTATCTTTACGTTTACGCCTTGAAGCATGTTTGATAGAGACTGTATCGTAAATTTCGACGTTGAGCCATCGCCTGTGCCGTTTAGTCCGACAACTAGACCATAGCCTATTAGCTGGTTATCCCTTACGCCAACGATGTTTGCAAGCTCTTTTATCTGCGTAGCAAAGGCTGAAGTAGCTATCACTGAAGCTGCTACAAAAGATAAAAATTTTTTCATATTTTTTCCTAAAATTTAGCTATTTTAGGTTTTTAAAGCAAAAGATGTTCCAAATTTACTATAAAAATTATTGGAAATAAGAGAGCGAAGTAGCTCCAAATTTTTTAAATTTTACAAGCTTATATGTAGAAATTTCATCGCTAAATTTAAAATCACTGTTGTGCTCAAAAACTATCATATAAATTTTCTCTTTTTTTAGCTGTGAGATCAAATTTACAAGCTTTTCGTAGATATCATCAAAGCCAGTTCTTATGTCAAATGGTGGATCAAGATAGAGCAAAACTTTACCACTTTGAGAATTTATAAGATCAGGCAAGACGGAAAAGGTATCGCCACTTATCGCTTTTAAATTTGTACTCTCTAGGCTTTTAAGGTTGCTTTGCGTGATCTTAAAAGCGGCTCTATCTTTTTCGATAGCGATAGCTTCACGCGCTCCGTTGCTAACGGCCTCGCTTGCCATCACACCGCTTCCACCAAAACCCTCTATAAATGTAAGTGAGTAAATTTCATCTCTAATGACGTTAAAAAAGGACTCTTTTACGATGCTTTTTGTGCTTCTAGTCGTGCTTAGGCTTGGCAGTTCAAGCCTTTTACCTTTAAATTTACCACTTGAAATTTTAGTGTAGAGTTTCACTGATTTACCCTTAAAATTTCAAGAAGATCGGCTTTAAATTTATCTATCAAAAGTGAAATTTTCTCCTCTAAGCCCTTTTCATTTTTAGCTTCATTTAGCTCATTTGCTTTTGAAATTTGCATAGCTGAGTAAAATTCTTCAAGCGTATCAAGAAGTGTTGTCTTGGTAAAAGGATGAGAAAGATGAGCATTTTTACCTATTATAAATAGCGGTTTTTTTGTCGCAATCTCGCGGTCACTCACTACAAAATCACAATCCTTATGATGAGCAGCCAAATTTCCACAAAAAAGCAGCAGTGTCTTTTGAAGCAAAATACACTCGCACTCAAATGAAATTTTCATATCTCTTCCTATAAATTTTTGCTCGATTTTAGCCTAAATAATCAAAAATTTATATAAACACTAAAGGATTTTAAAATTTTACCGATGTAGAAGCTAACGTAAGTTTTAAGGAGTAAAACTATGGAAATCTTTAAGGCAGCAGCAAATCAGGTACTAGATACGAGTATGAGCACATCTGCTCAGCGTCAAATAGATAGCAGACCTATCGAGCATTCTGATGTTAAATTAAGTGCTGATAAAAACAATGAAACCAAAGATGTTAACGAGCTAGACGGACTTAGCAACGAAGAGCTTGCCAAAAGAACAAGAGAGGTCACCGATAGACTAAACTATCAAATGCAGCAGCTCGATACTAATGTAAGATTTGCTTACAATGAGAAGCTAAATTTAATGGTCGTGCAAGTAAAAGACGCTAAAACTGGAGAAGAGATAACACAACTTCCAAGCAAAGAAGCTATAAGAATAAGCGAGTATTTCAAGGAAAGTATCGGAATACTTTTTGACAAGGAGAGTTAAAAATGGCAGTAGGTAACGTAACAAATTTAGGTATCGGTACAAAAAATAGCGGACTAAATGATGATCTTATCAAGAAATTAAAAGAAGCAGATGAAGCAGGACAGATCAAGCCTTTAACAAAAAGGCTAGAAAGAAATGACCTAAAGCAAAAAGACCTTGCAGCGCTAAAAACTCTAGTTAGCAACGTAAACGTAAGTGGCAAAACACTTGGCGGAGAGGCACTTTATCTAAAAAGAACTACAAACAATGCTGGCAAAAGCGTAACAGCCTCAGCAGCAAATGGCGTTAGCGTTCAAAATTTTAGTATAGATGTGCAAAAACTTGCTCAAAAAGATACATTTCAAAGCTCAAATTTCAAAAACGCTTCAAACTTAGTAGGTGCGACAAACAACGGCTCTTTTGATGTTGAGATCGATGGACAAAAATTTTCTATTAGCGTAACTAGATCAACCACATATCAAGATATTGTAGACAAGATAAATGATATTAGTCGTGGTAAATTGCAAGCTAGAATTTTAAATGTTGGCGGAGATAAGCCAAATCAAATCATGCTTCAATCAGGCAACACTGGCGCAACACAGACTATTAAATTTTCAAATGATACAGCTGGTGTTTTAGATAAACTTGGCTGGGATAGCACACAGTTTCAGGATAAAGATGCAAATGGCACTCTACTAACAAATCCTGATGGCACACCAAAGATGACATCAAATTTTGAGAAAAATAGAATTTTAAAGGCACAAGATGCGGAATTTACATATAACGGAGTAAATGTAAAAAGAAGCAAAAATACCTTCAACGACTTAAGGCCGGGAATTTCTATTACATTAAATGAAACTGGCAAAACAAACGTAAGCGTCTCTCAAGATACGAAAGAAGTAATAAAAGCGGTTGAAGAATTTATCAAAGACTACAACCTAATGACCATGAACCTTGGTATAGCCACAAAATATGACGAGGAAAAGGGAGCTGGCACTTTCCAAGGCGTTAGCGAAATTTCAAGCTTAAGATCAAACATTGGTCGTCTTGTAAATGGACAAGATAGCGAAGGCAAAGCATTAAGCAAATATGGCATAGTGCCTGATAAAGACGGACAGCTTCAGCTTGATCTAAATAAGCTAAATGCAGCTCTTAGCAAAGATCCTGAAGAGATTCAGAAATTTTTCATGGGATCAAATAAGATCGAGCCAATAAGCTATATGGGAGCATCGACTGTTAGTGCTGGAGCATTAGACATAAAAGCTGGTGATCTTACGATAAACGGTAAGTCAGTTACATTCTCAACTACAGCCACTGCCACAGCTGAAGAGAATGCGCTAAAGCTTCAACAAGCCATAAATGACGCTGGTATAACTGGAGTTACAGCTAGTCTTGATAAGAGTGGCAAAAGAATCGTCTTAAAAAGAAGCGATGGTGAAAATATCGAGGTAAAAGGCAAAAATTCAGCCTTAACAGCTCTAGGTATGAATGAAGCTAATATAAATCCAGTAACCAAAAAGACAGATGGGCTATTTACAAAGCTAGCTAAAATGCTTGATGGTGTCGTTGGTAAAAGTGGTACGATGGTTGCTATGCAAAATCAGTTAAAAGACGAAAACGAGTCGATCACAAAAAATAAAGAGAGCACACAAAAGCTTTTAGATGAGAAATATACAACAATGCAAGAGCGCTTTATCAAGTATAACGCTATCATCGCAAGCTTAGAAAATCAGTTCTCAACACTAAAATCAATAATCGATGCAGAGATAAATAGCAGAAAATAAGAGAGAAAGATGAATCAAAGTGCATATAGTGCATACGCACAGTCTAGTTTTGGGGGCATTGAGTCCCCAACTAAATTAATAGAGATGCTTTATGACGGAATTTTAAAATTTATATTTCGTACCAAAAAGGCGATAGAAGCTGGAGATATAGAGAAAAAAGTTTATTATATTAATAGGACAAACGCTATTTTTGTTGAGCTTTTAAATTCACTTGATTATTCTCAAGGCGATGTAGCTCACTATCTTAGCGGACTTTATACAAGACAGATGCAGCTTCTTGCTATGGCAAATATACAAAACGATATCGCAGCTTTAAATGAAGTAACCAATGTCGTAAAGCAACTATCTGAAGCATGGAGAGAGGTAACATCAGGTGAATAGTTGGATCAATGAATTTAAGTTAGCATTGATAAACGAAGACACAAGCAAGATAGCTGCATTGTCACAAAATTTTAGTGAGGATATGTTTACGAGCCTAGCTCTAGCGCAAGAAGCACAAGCATTAATTGGCGGAGCAATAGAGCTTTTAAAAAGCAAGTCTTTACATATTCAAAATGAGCTTATAAAACTACAAAAAGCTCAAAAATACGTAACAAACTAATCTAGTTTTATAAATTTAAAGGCACGGCGTTAAGCCGAGTTCTGTCTTGAGCGATCATTTATCTACGCTTGCTTTTACAAACAAACTCTAGCGAAGGGTTTTAATATAAGACCAAAACCATCCCTTCTTGCTGCAGGTTGGGTTTATATGGCCACGCAAGTTACCAAGCGTGCCGGTGGGCTCTTACTCCACCGTTTCACCTTTACCGCCAAAGCGGAAGTTTACTTTCTGTTACACTATCCCTTAGGTTTCCCTAGCCATCCGTTAGATGGAACCTTGTCTTATCGCAGCTCGGACTTTCCTCTTTTGCGTGGTGCAAAAGCGACCGCCTACCGTGCCAGGATAAAATTATAGCGGTTTTGGCTTAAATTTCTAGCTTTAAAAGCTTTAGACTTTTAACTTTATGTTTTTTAATTTGCAAACAGATAGAGCGCTTTGAGTAAATATTTAGCGTATGTTTTGTTAAAAATTTATCTCAAAGTGCAATAAATTCAGCATTATTTATAGGTCGTAAATCGTACAAGTCCCCAAATTTCTCCATTATCTCGTGCGTGGCCTCTACAAAAGGCTTGCAGCCAAAGTGCGGTACGACGTAAAAATCAACCAAATTTAACCCTGTAAAATCGCTCATATTTGGGCTATTTTCATCCATTAGCGTAGCATATCTCGTATCTGGTGCCGCTACGATCGCTCCTGCCGACTCGCCGATATAAATTTTACTCGCTTTGACCGCATTTTTTATAGCTTGGGCGGCGCACGATTTTCGCAGCTCGTTAAGCAGATAAAACGTATTTCCACCGCTAATGTAAATGATGTCACACTGACTAATGGCGGATAAAATTTCATCGTTGCAAAATAGCTCATCTTTCTCAGATACTGGCACAGCTAAACTCTGGGCGCAAGAGACGTCAAGGCGTCTTAGCCTCGCGCCAAAATTTTCTAAAATCTCCACCGCTTCATCTACGTAAAAATTTACATCCTCAAATTTTGCTGCCGTATCAATAAAAATAATATCTTTACCTTGAAAATCTATCACTTCATTGATCTTGCTCGCAACCTCCGCAAAATAAGAGCAAAGAAAAATATTCGCCATTTCTTAAATCCCTTTAAAATATAAATTTGCAAACGCATTATATCTAAACTAGCCTAGAAACGCTCGTATTTTGCGTCGCTCGCGTCTTGCTCCACGGGTAAAATTTAGCGGGTTTAGGATACGGGTCTTGGCGCGAAAATCCAATAAATTTAGCCTCAAATTTGAGCTTAAAACAACAATATAAAGTTTTTGCACCGCTTCACTCACAGCTTTTAAAGAGCGTTAGGCGAGGTGAATTTTGATTTGCGAAATTTAAACTTGAAAGTTAAGGTGAAGTCTTGCGAGATGGTTTTAAGTGTTTTCTGTGTCACTATGCTCGTAGCCAAACAAAAGAAGTAAATTTCGTCCCAAGATAAGGTATACAGCCTATCGCGGAGCGAAATTTATGCTCTGCTTGCAGTTACCAGCATAGTGACGTAAAACCATTTAAAAGCGCTTGCAAGACGAGCCGCCCTACTCAAAGATATTTTTATGCAAGATTTCTTCTAGCACCACCGTCGCGTAGCTTCCTTTTTGCAGCGTAAAATTTATCGTAAAGTGCGCCTTTTCCTCGTTATATTTGTAGCTTACATCCTCCAAATAACACCACGCAAAGCGCCTAGATCCCGTCATTTTAGCTTTGTATTCATTTGCCTGCGCGAAAATTTGATCCTCGACCATTCTCGCCGCACCCTGCGCCTCATACGCCTTCGCGCCCGCGATCAGCCCGCAGCTAGTGATATCTCTAGCGTCAAAGCGCGCGCCCTCAGCGTCCAAATCCTCGCATAAAAAGCACTTGCCGTGCGGATAGTGACCCAAAACTTCGCCCTCCATCAGCTTAAAAAATCTCTTTTGTGATTTTAAATTTTTTAAAATCGCGCCGTCAAGATACGGGTAAATTTGAGCTAGCTCGCCTAGGCTAAAATCCTGCGCAAACCTCGAAATCTCCACGCGTTTGCTAAGCCAGCGATTAAAAAGATCACTTTGATATGCCGAGATCAAAAAGTCGTTTAGCTTTACGTTTTTGCTCTTTTTGCCGTTTATCGTCCCATTTTTAAGAAGCTCCAGTCCAGTTTCGGCGTTGTCGCCAAATTTACCAAAACGTTGATAGCCAAAGTAGTTTGCATAGCCCATTTTATCGATACTAACAAATGCTTGCTCTAGCTTTTTGGCATTACTTGGTAGCACCTTTTTTAAACGGATAAAAAAGCTATTTCCCTTTAGATGTCCGATACGAAGCTTATTTTTATGCACATTTAGGCTTAAAATTTTCATCTTTTCATGGCTAAAGTTTGCAAGCGTGCCCTCAAATTTACGAGGCATCGAGATAAACTGCGTCGTCATGCCCTGCTTATCCTTTAGTCCAGCATAGCCAAAGTCGCGCATTTTTGCTCCTGTAACCTCGCTTAAGACATGCAAGGCCTCTTGTGTCGTCATATCTTTTTTAGAAATTTCAACGATCAAGTGCTCGCCGTCACCGCTAAACTCGTAAAGTGGTATCTCACGCACGACAAAATCATCTGAATTTTTAGAAAAGTAAGCCTCGATAGGTGCATGAGTGAGTGCATAAAGTGGCTTAAAAATGGTGGTTTCTTGCATTTTGTTTTAACCTTTTATTTGAAATTTTTGCAAAGACGCTAATCTTTGTCCGTGTTTTTGCGGCGATCCTTTTGATAGCGTTTAAATTTTTAGGACTAAAAGTAAATAAAATTTCATACTCCTCGCCGCTACTAAGCTCAAATTTGCTTAGCTTTTTTGTAAATTTAGCACCCTTTTTACTAGCCTTTAAAAGCTTAGCAAGATCGGTATTTAGCCCATCTGAGATATCCATAGCGGAGTTTATAAGATGAGCTGCTTTGTAGAAAAATTTATCTCTTAAAATAGGCTTTTTAAATCGTGAGTTTTTTGAAATTTGAGCTAGTCTTAGAAGTGAATTTAGCCCTTTTTGGCTGCCTCCAAGCTCGCCAGTAAAAGCTACTAGATCGCCGTATTTTGCATTTTCTCTAAGCACAGCTTTGCCATTTAGCTCACCAATTATACTAACGCTTATATTTAAAATTTTGCTACTTATCGTATCGCCACCGATTATCTTTACGCCAAACTCCTCGCAAGCTCTGTTTATGCCTACGCTTAGCTCTTTGATTTGCTGTGGCGAAAAATTCTTTGGCAAGCTAAGTCCAAGAAGCGCAAATTTTGGCCTAGCATTCATCACGATCGTATCTGAAAAATTTACGATCATCGCCTTGTAGCCGATCTCTTCAAGGCTTAGCCAGCCATGCCTAAAGTGCGAGTTTTGCGCAAAAATATCCTTGCTAAAGACCTGCTTGCCAAGCACGGCCGCATCATCGCCAATATAAGCGTTACTAAAGCATTCAATCGTAAAATTTTCTTTATCCATCGGGCCATTATAATGAAACTCCTTTTAATTTTAGGATAAAATAAGCCAAAAAAGGAGCCAAATGCAAAAAATAGAAATTTTTAGATTTAATGCAAAAAAGGATATTTTGTCGTATTTCAAACCATATTTTTTAGAAATTTTAGATTACGCAAACCTTGATGAACTATTTTTGCATATTAAAAAGATTGATCCGTATTTTCAGCCAATAACTGGCTTTGTGAAAGTAAATGATGTCGTAGTGAGCACTGCTGAACCATTAGAGAATTTATATGAGAAATTTGTAGACAAGCTTGTGATTTCGCCACTTGATGAAAAACGAGCGGTTTTAGATCTTGAGATAAATGATGATGACTTTTGGGAGAAATTTAAGCCATTTGAGAAATTTTGTGATCAAGCAGACAAAGAATTTTATGCAAGCTTAAAGCCATATTTTTATGCTGATTTTGTGAGAGAATACGAGCCAAATTTTATAGGTGTAGCTGCTATCATACTAGCTCATCATCTTTATAAAAAAGAAAAAAATGATGAGATCATGAGGCTTATCAACAATGCAAATGGTATTTTGATAGCTTGCAAGATTGATGATTTTATCTTTAGCGGAAACGAAATTTATACCGAAGCGATTAGGTTTTTTAAAGAAATTTTAGGAATAAAAGAGGATGAAACCTCAAAAAATGAGCTTGAAAAGATAAAAAACTTGGATAAATTTAAAGAGTTTAAAATAGCCGTAAGCGATAAAATCCCTGTAAATTTAGATAAATTTAGAGCAAATTTTATAAATCTAAATATCAAAATTCCTTGTGGATTTGAACTTTTAAAAGTAAACGAAAAGCTTGCATTTGCACTTGCGAGCAAGACCATTTTTAATGCGTTTGATAGCGGGGCTGATTTTTTACTAGCTAGCAATGAGGCTGAGTTTTATATGTTTGACACGCTTTCAAAAAAGCTTGAAAAATTTGCAAACAGAAGTTTGCAGGATTTTTATGTTTTAAGAGTTAGCGAACTGATCGAGCTTGAAAATGGCAAAATTCCAGCAAGCCTAAAAGAGCATACGCTAAAAGTAAATCTAGTCTAAAACTAGAGAATTTATTTTTGCAAAGTTGCATTTTGCTCGCTTAAGGCTTCTTCTTTTTCGTCTTCTTGTCTTATCTCATCGTACCTTGCTTTGGCGTTTTCATAAACACCAGCTGGAAGGCTTATGTTTAAATCATCCCTTAAGCTCATCACATCATCACAAGCATTTTGGTAGCCAAGGTCACAGCTTTTCATATAATAACTCACGCCAAGCTCGATATTTGAGTGCTTTTTTAGATCACTATCCATTTGCTCACTTATCTCTTCATTTACAAACATATCGCCCAAAGCTTCGCACGAAAGCACATCTTTTTGCTCACAGCCATCATAGAAAATTTCATACGCAGCTACGTAATCTCCGGCATTTAGCGCCTCAATACCTCTGTCATAGTCATCAATATCAAAGCCAAATGCCAAATTTAAAGTTAGGATTAAAAAAACTATTTTTTTCATATAAAGCTCGGTGCGTCGTTTGAAAATAGTATAAGATCGCCAACACGCGTATTTTGAGCTAGAATTTCTTGCATTTTGTTCTTATCCTTTAAGATAATGATCTTTGGCTTTATGATGTGTTTTAGCAAAACTTCGGCATTTAGCGAGCTTGTGATGACGACAAGGTCAAAAATTTCATTTATCACCTTGGCTAAATTTGTATTTTGCTCCGCATCACTCTCGACAATGCCTGGTGTTAGCAGCACTTTTCTGCCAGCATAGGTGCTTACAAGCTCGTAGCTTGCGCTCATACCTGAAAAATTTCCATTAAAGCTATCATCAATTATCAGCTTGCCGCCAGCCTCGATCTTGCTTAGACGGTGCTCGACGTTTTTCATCTTAGATAGCGCTCTATCTACCGCCTCATCGCTCATTTTTAGGTATTTTGCCACCTTGATGCAAACGGCTAAATTTGTAGCGTTAAATTTGCCAAGTAGCGGCGAAGCATAGTATTTTTCATCAAGCGTAAATGAAATTCCATCTAAATTTGCATTGATATCTTTTAGACTTTCATCGTAAATTTCTATATTTTCACTTGGCTCTTTCTTTGTCGAGCTATGTAAAAATGCCATTTGCAAACGAGTGCTTTGAAGTGCTTCAAGCTTGGTAGAGCGGATATTATCAAGCGTTTTAAAATACTCAATGTGTTGCGCGCCGATCTCGCCTACGATGACGATTTGTGGGTTTAGAAATTTTGTGATCTCTAAAATGTCGCCCTTTAGCCTAGCGCCTGCTTCTGCGATGTAAATTTGCGTTTGCTCGCTTAAGTTTTCATTGATATCTTTGATGATGCCAGCCATTGTATTTACGCTGCGAGGTGTTTTGTAGCAGACAAAGCTATCTTTTAAAATTTCAAATAAGAAATTTTTGATACTCGTTTTGCCGTAGCTTGCTGTGATCAAGATGATTTTTAGATCTTTATTTGCGCCCAGTTTTTTAAGAGCCTTGTTTTTAAATCCTTGAAATTTTATCTTTTCTAAAATTTCACTAAAAAATAGGCTCACAACCAAGACAAAAAGTGGCATTGGTGCCAAAAACGCATTGTGGATGATAAAATTTAAAGCGTAGTTTAGGATGATAGCGCAAGTAATGATCACAAAAAAGTGCTTGACCCTGGCGGTAAAGACTAGCTTTTTATCAAGTTTTTTATGCCAAAGATAAAGAGCTGGCAAAAGCGCAAAGTAAAAATAGATAAAAAACCACTTACCAGTCGTGTAAAATAGCACCAAAGGCACTATAAAGAAAAAGACGTGCCAAGCGGGCTTTGTAAAGTGAAAGAGCACGCGCTCAGGCCTATATGAAAACCACTGAAAGCAAGTAATCACATAAAAAGCGAGCGCAAAGATAAATAAAACTGTGCTTATGCTTAAAAATATATTCATCTTATCTCCTCGATCCCGCTCTCATCGTCATCTAGCACAACATTTTTTGCTTCATTTGGCTCAATTTTTAGCCCTTTTTCTATCTCGTCACTTATGAATTTAGCGTGAAGTAAAAAGAAAAAATGATCACCATTAAGCGGAAAAAATGAACTATTTTTTATGAGCTTATGTATGCTCTCTCCGCTTGTTATAGGCGTTGCCTTGTCATTTTCGCCCCAAAATATCAAAGCCTTGCCGCTAAAGCTAGCAAAATGCTTTGTAAAATCCTCATCAACTACGTTTTTTAGGGTCTCATACATCACTCTATTCATACCGCTTACATCTTTTGTGGCAAAGAATTTATAAAATTTTCCAAATCCAAAAAGCTTAAAAATTTTAAAAATAGCGATCTTTGCGCGCACGATAAATGGCTTTTTGACAATTATGCCAGCTGAGCTTAAAAGCACAAGATATTGCGGTCTTAGAAGCGTTGCGACCTTGCCACCAAAGCTATGACCTACGATGATATATGGCTTTATGTCAAGCTCACCACAGAAATTTTCAACGATTTTTGCGTAATCACTTGTTTTTAACGGATCAGTAATGGAGCTTTTACCAAAGCCTGGCATGTCGATATAGACATGGCAAAACTCGTTTAGATAGTGCCCAAATGCCTTTTTCATTATCTCTTTATTAGCGCCCCAGCCGTGCAAGAAAAGCACTATTTTTTTGCATTTTGGATTTACTACTTCATAGCTGATCTCATACTCGTCTGAGCCGTACTTTACCGCCCTACTCGCCATCGTTCTCTCTTTTTTTTGCAGCATAAATGCTCTCAAGCACGCTTACTGCTTCGCAAAGGCGCTCATACTCTTCCATATTTAAAAGCACTGCTTCAAATTTATTATTTTTTACAATGACCGCTCTTTTTAATTCACTAGCTCCCACACGAGAGAGCACTGAACTAAAATTTCTAACCACTTCAGTTGCTGTATAAATTTCATCTTTTGTAAAAGTTACCATTGTCGCTCTTTGTGTAAAATTTTACGTAAAATATCACAAACTACTTTATAATCTACTAAATGGCCTAAATTTTTCCGCGACCTTTTACTGAAGTGATCGAGTTTATGAAACTATAATCAATCTTTATATTACGCTCTCTTGGAAGTGAGTTTGCAAGAGCGTTTAAAGTGCTCTCAAAATCCTCAAATAGATAGTTTGCAAGGCTTCCTGGATTTGGATTTATCTCATTTAGATAGACCTCATCATCTATCATAAAAAAGTCGCATCTAATGATCGCTCCATCAAATCCACAATCATAAATTTTTGAAAAGTTAAATTTGAGCTTTTGTTTTAGCTCCTCAGAAATTTCAGCCTCTTTTACCTTGTTTTCATTTGAAAAGCTAAGATATTTTTGCTCGTAGTCAAGAAATTCTTTCTTTTTTGGCTCTTCGATGATAGAAAATTTTATCTTTCCATCTATCTTACAGCCTGCAAGGTTGTACTCTTTTACTCCCTTTATAAAAGGCTCGACAAGCACATCCTTGTCAAACTCAAATGCTACGTCTTTTGCGTAAGCTAGCTCACTGGCGTCATGCACTATATTTACGCCTATGCTACTTCCAAGTCTTGCTGGCTTTAAAATAATAGGATAGTGAAATTTTGGCTGGCTCTCACGAGTTAGCATCTCATAGTCAAGCGCCTTTACGCTAGCTTTTTGCGCTAGAAATTTAGTAAGCTCTTTGTTGTAGCTAAGCGCACTTACTTCAAGCCTTGGACCTATATATTTTATGCCGTAAAAGTCAAAAAGTGCTGCTATCTTGCCATCTTCGCCGTCCATGCCGTGGATCAAATTTATAATGACATCGCACTCTACTTTTTTATCGCCAAAAAGAGAGTGTATGAAAAATCCACCTTTAGACAAAATGAGCTTTTTTGAATTTTTGTACTTGCCTGAGCTAAAGAAATTTGCTCTCATATCTTTCTGCTCGATAAGATAAAAATCTCTATTTGCGTCACAAAATATAAATTTTAGCTCTTGTTTTAGGACATTTTTTAAAACTATCGCACTAACTATGCTTATCTCATGTTCATAGCTCTTTGCTCCAAATATCACACCTAAATTCATCTTTTTAATCCTTATCCTAATTTCTTTAATGCTTCTTTTATAAGATCGCTCGTGTTTTCACTCTTGCAATCAGGCAAAATTTTTACTATCTTCTCACGTTTAAAGCCAAGCGCCTCAAGCGCCATGAGAGCTTCATTTTGATAGCTTGGCACGCTCTCGTCACTTATTAGTTTTGCATCGCTTAGCTCGGCTATGATGCGCCTAGCAGTCTTTGGTCCGATACCTGGTACACTTTTAAAGGTGTTTGCATCGCCGCTTATTATGGCATTTGTAAATGCTTGCGAGCTAAGACTTGAGCAAACTGCCATTGCCGTACTTGCCCCTATTCCATTTAGCTTTATTAACATTTCGAACATCTTTTGCTCATTTGCATCCAAAAATCCGTAGAGTAAATTTGCATCTTCTCTTATTATCTGCGTTATAGCGAGTTCAACTTTTTCACCTTTATTAAGTTTGGCCGAGCAAAAAAGCGAGATAAAAATTCCATAACTTACACCACTATTTGTCTTAAGCATCACAAATGCGGGATCTTTTTTGCTGACGATACCTTCGATCGCTTTTATCATCATTTAACCTTTTATTCTTAAAAATTTGTATCTGTGTAGTCTTCTAATTTATTTGACTTTTTGATCTTATACTCAGCCTCATCGCCATCGCCAATCTTCTCCAAAGTAATAGCATGAGCGGTTTCATTTTGCTTTGAGATATAAGTGACATTTTGCGGAGGATCAACGATAACAAATCTAATCTCATTTAATTCAACCCAGTTGCCTCTATTTATCACTTTTGCAGAAAATATTCCATTTTGCATGATCTCAAGCTCATCTTTTAGAGTAGACAGCAACTCTTTTTTATCTTTAAAAATTTTTAGCAAAGTGTTATATTCATTGACTAGACCTTGATACTCTTTTAGCTTTTTCATAAAGGTAACTGGCGGTATCACTTTAGCTTTTGAGAGCTCTTCTACCTTTGCTTTTATGGTATAAATCGAGTCTTTATTTTCATTTATGACATTTTTCTTTGTTTCAATATTTTTTAGAAGCGAAGCAAGCTCTGCTTTTGTATATTCGATCTTATTTAATTGCTCTTGCGTAGCCTCAGCACTCTCAGGCATTTTGCTAGTATCGATTATAAATTTATTGTCAGTGCCTCTTAGATATCTTACGTCTATTAAGTGTGAAGCTGTGATAGTGCAGTTTGAGCCAAGCGTATTTATTTGGATATTTTGAGCAGTTATAGAGCCACCAACAACGCTATTTATCTTAACTCTTTTTGCTACAACATTTCCGCCTTCTAGCCTATCTATCTCGACATTTTCAGCTTCAACCTTACCGATGTGGATAGAAATTTTTGCATTCTTTGCATAAATTTTAGCCTTTTGGTGTGTTTGACCGCCGATTATTACTTCATTTGCTTTAACCATCGCATTTGCGCCGACATTTCCTTTTACCTCTATCTCGTCAGCCTCCACGATGATGCCAGTGCCGATGGCGTCTTTTATAGTATCAGTTTCCCTAACCACCAAAGTCACATTTGTATCAGTACCTGCTTGAATAGAGCCAGTTGTTTTAAAATTTGCTTCATTTATCTCTATACGCTCTTCGATGTCAAATGAGCCATTCTTCTCAACTACATATCCTGATTTTTTAGCGATATATATTATGCTATCGTCATTTTCTACTCTCTCTATATTTTCGCTTATACTTATCTCTTTGCCAGTATCTTCTTTTGGCTTTTCTACTGCTAATAATTTACCTCTCGCATCACGGCCATTTTGCCCTTCGTGAGACTTTTTCTCTTCCATTATCACTTCATCTTGTGCCACACCAAAAACAAAACCTCTATCAGCGTAATCAACCTTATCTTCCTCTTTTATCGCATCAAGTTTATCTTTGTAGTAGTAAAGTATCTTTGCATCGGTAGCTTTTTTTGGATTTATACCTTGTGTTATGTTTAGTATGTAGTCTTTATCAAGTTCACCCTTTACATGCACAACTGAGGCGATTTGTTTTAGCTCGTCTTTTAGTTTACCGATCCTTATGCCTATTAAAATTTGAGCTTTCATAAGCTGTTTGGCGATATATTCAAAAAGTTTATCTTCGTAATGCTGTTCGTATTCACAATCTTTTGTGGCTTTTACCTTTGCGACTACTTTTGTAACTGTTGAATTTACACCGATTTCTATCTTTGGAAGCTTTGGCACAGCATTTAGCCTAACATCAAAAAATTCCACATCATAGACCTGCTCGATCTCTAGTGTCTCGTCAAGATAAAATGCATTATCATCAAAAAAGTCTAAATTTTCTTCAGGGACAAAAACTGGCTCTTCATTATCTTTATTTTTATAATAAGTCAAAATGTCTAAAATTTTAAAATCTATAAATTCTACCGGTACGCTGTATTGTTTGCTTAGTTCTTTAAGCGATATATAAGGCGTTGAAGTTTGAATTTGCGTTGGCGGTAAAAATCTCTCGTTTTCTTGCACGTTCTCGCTCAAAATTGATCCATTTCACATAAAATTTGACTCTTATTATCGCCAAAATTTTATTAAATTTGGGTTATGTAAGCTTTAAAGCATCTTTTGTTACTATTGCGTTTTCAAATTTAATAGGTGGGCGATGTTTATAAAAGGCTTTTTTTCAAACTCAGTTGGCATTATGGTTTCAAGGATTCTTGGACTTATAAGAGACCTTTTAACAGCTTCTATCCTTGGAGCTGGCATATTTAGCGATCTTTTTTTTATCGCTTTTAAAATCCCAAATTTATTTCGCCGTATCTTTGGTGAGGGCGCCTTTACGCAGGCATTTTTACCAAATTTTACAAACAGCAAGAAAAAAGCGATCTTTCAAGCTGAAATTTTTATCAAATTTTTACTTTTTATAGGCGCATTAACGCTTCTTGTAAATTTATTTACGCCCTACTTTATAAAGATCATCGCAAGCGGTCTGAGTGAACAAAATGTCACAGACGCAGTGCCACTTGTGCGTATAAATTTCTACTATCTAGTCCTTGTTTATATCGTCACTTTCATGGGTGCGCTGCTTCAGTACAAAGGGCACTTTGCAACGACTGCGTTTTCTACAGCGCTACTAAATTTAGCCATGATCGCTTCATTACTTTTGGCTCGTGGCAAGAGTGAAAGCGTGGTCGCACTTTATCTTAGCTTTGGCGTCGTTGCAGGCGGTATTTTGCAAGTTTTAGTGCATTTAATTGCTATGAAATTTAACGCTTTAAATAAAATTTTTTGGGGCGGTCTAAGCGGATATTTTAAAGGCAAAAAAGCTAGTAGCAAAGGCTTTTTTATAAATTTTTATCACGGCTTACTTGGCTCAAGTGCGATGCAGATAAGCGCATTTATGGACACTTGGCTAGCTAGCTTTTTGGTAAGTGGCTCGATAAGCTACCTCTTTTATGCAAATAGAATTTTTCAGCTTCCGCTTGCCATCTTTGCGATCGCACTCTCTCAGGCGCTCTTTCCAAAGATCACCAGACTTTTAAAGCAAAAAGACGAGGCAAACGCGCTAGTTTGGACGAAAAAAAGCTTTTACCTGCTGCTTTGTGCCCTGCTAGCTGCCACGATCACAGGTGTTGTGTTGAGCGATTTTATCATTTGGCTCTTGTTTGAAAGGGGAAATTTTACAAGGGCAAATACGCTTGAGTGCGCCAAGGTGCTAAGTGCTTATCTCGTGGGACTCACACCATTTGGCCTAGCTAAAATTTTCTCGCTTTGGCTCTATGCAAACATGAAACAAAAAGAGGCAGCCAAAATTTCCATCATCTGTCTTGTGATAAATTTGATCCTGGCGGTCATTTTAATGCAAAAATTTGGAGCTGCTGGCCTTGCATTTGCAAGCTCACTTGGGGGATTTTTACAGCTTATTTTATACATAAGAGCCTTTGGAGCTAAGAGATTTTTAGCTATAATCGAGCCTAAATTTATAGCCGCTATCACTATTTCAGCGGTTTTGCTCTATTTTGGTTTAATATTTTTAAAGGATATATTTAATGCGAATTTTTGATACTTCTAAAAGAGAAAAAGTAGAATTTAGCCCTATTAAAGATGGTGAAGCTAGCATCTATCTGTGCGGCCCAACGGTATATGACGACGCACATTTGGGGCATGCAAAATCAGCCGTTAGCTTTGATCTTTTAAGAAGAGTTTTAAAAGCGCTTGGCTACAAGGTAAAATTTGCAAGAAACTACACTGACATAGACGATAAAATTTTAAACAAAATGGCACAAACTGGCCAAAGCCTAAAAGAGATCACAAACAAATATATAGCACATTACGAAAGCGATATGAAGGCTCTAAACGTGCTTGATCCAGACTTTAAACCAAAGGCTACGCAGTGTCTGGAGGCGATCATTAGCTATATCGAGCTACTTATGCAAAAAGGGGCGGCATATAAGACCAGCGATGGAATTTACTTTGATACGAGCAAGGATAGCGGCTATTTTAGCATTAGTGGCAAGGATAACAATACCGATCTAATCGCGCGCGTGGCGAGCTTTGGTGAGAAAAGAGATGAAAAAGACTTTGTGCTTTGGAAATTTGACGAGAAATGGTACGAGAGTCCATTTGGCAAGGGTCGCCCAGGCTGGCACACTGAGTGTGTGGCTATGATAAGAGAATTTCTAAGTGATAAAGAAAATGAAGAATTTGAGATCGATATCCATGCTGGAGGCATCGATCTACTCTTTCCGCACCACGAAAATGAAGCAAGTCAGTGCAGATGTGCATATCATAAAAATTTGAGCAAATACTGGATGCACAACGGCTTTATAAAAGTAAATAATGAAAAGATGAGCAAGAGCCTAAACAATAGCTTTTTTGTAAAAGATGCTCTTAAACACGTACACGGCGAGGTACTTAGATTTTATTTGTTAACAAGCCATTACAGAGCACACTTTAACTATTCAGACGAGGATCTTTCAGCTTCTAAAAAGAGGCTTGATAAAATTTATCGGCTCAAAAAAAGAGTCGATGGCGTGCAAGCAGGTGCTGCAAATGAAAGCTTTAGAAACGAGCTACTTGAAGCACTAAGCGATGATCTAAACGCATCTAAAGCACTTGCAAGTGTCGATGAGTTTGTAAAAATGGCAAACGAAAAACTTGATAACAATCCAAAAGATAAAGCCTATAAGTCCGAAATAGTGGCAAATTTGGGTCTTATAAGTGAAATTTTGGGCATTGCTAGCACAGATTATGTTGAGTATTTTCAATTTGGTGTAAGTGACGAGCAAAAAGAGCAGATAAAAAAACTACTTGATGAGCGCGCGGTAGCCAAAAAAGAGAAAAATTTTGCAAGGGCTGATGAGATAAGAGATGAGCTAGCAAATATAAACATCTCTATCATGGATACACCAAATGGCGCAGTTTGGGAGAGAAATAATGAATAACTTTGGCTTAAAAGATGTACTAAAACGCTTTGCTCCATATTTTAAAGACTACATTCCACACTTCATCCTAGCCTTCATAGGTATGGCCCTTGCAAGTGGCGGAACAGCGGTCAGTGCGTATCTAGTGGAGCCAGTACTTAATAAAATTTTCGTTGAAAAAAATGAAACATTGCTTTATATGTTGCCATGTGCGATTATTGCCATTTATGTACTAAAAAATATAGGAACCTTTATGCAAGCCTATTTTACGGCATATATCGGACAAGATACGATTAGAAGATTTCGTGAGAAGATGGTCGAAAATTTACTAACTTTGGATATGAAATTTTTTAATGATTTTCGAACAGGCGAGCTAATAAGTAGAACCACAAACGATATCGACCGCATAAGATCGATAGTCTCAAGCATGATACCTGAATTTGCAAGGGAATTTATAACAATTATTGGCCTACTTTGTGTAGTCATATATCAAAGCCCAAAGCTAGCATTTTTTGCACTTGTAGTTATGCCAATAGCGATTTATCCGATTTCTCATCTTGCAAAAAAGATGAAGAAAATTTCCAAAAAGTCACAAGAAAAGACGTCTGATATCACTTCAGCCTTGAGTGAAATTTTTACAAATATCGAGATAATTAAAGCAAATAACGCTCAAAAATACGAGCACTCACGTTTTATTGATGAAAATAATAAGTTTTTTAAACTAAATCTTAAAACTGTAAAAATTGAGCAATTAGTAAGTCCGCTTATGGAGACGATAGGCTCTATTGGTGTTGCAGCCGTTATTATCGTAGGAGGCAAGGACGTTATCGACGGAAATATAAATATGGGTGCTTTCTTTTCATTTTTAACCGCACTTTTTATGCTCTACACTCCACTAAAACGCATCGTAAATATATACAACAAAATGCAAGACGCGATAGCCGCAAGCGAGAGAACTTTTTTCTTGATGGATAAAGTAAGCGATATAAAAGATGGTGAGAAAGAACTAAACGAAAAGATAAGACTTATCAAATTTAACAATGTCTGCCTAAACTACGGTGACAAAGAGGTTTTAAAAGGTATAAATTTAGAGGCTCGTAAGTCAGAATTTATAGCCCTAGTTGGCTCAAGTGGTGGCGGAAAAACTTCGCTTATGAATTTACTTATGAGATTTTACGACGTAAATAGCGGAGAAATTTTAATAAATGATACAAATTTAAAAGATATCAAAATCCACTCACTTCGCCAAAATATCGGTCTTGTCACGCAGCGTGTTTATATCTTTAACGACACGATCGCTAAAAACGTAGCTTACGGCAGAGAATTTAACGAAGAAGCCGTAGTGAATGCTCTAAAAATGGCAAATGCTTACGAGTTTGTGAGTAAGCTTGATGATGGCATCCATACCATTTTAAATGAATTTGGCACCAACCTATCAGGCGGTCAAAGACAGCGCATCGCAATAGCCAGAGCACTTTATCAAAATCCACAAATTCTCATCTTTGACGAGGCTACTTCAGCACTTGATAATGAGAGTGAAAAAGAGATCACAAAAGCTATAAACAACCTCAGAAACAAA
Organism: Campylobacter concisus; assembly: GCF_002165775.1. Classification (NCBI taxonomy): domain Bacteria; kingdom Pseudomonadati; phylum Campylobacterota; class Epsilonproteobacteria; order Campylobacterales; family Campylobacteraceae; genus Campylobacter; species Campylobacter concisus. The sequence goes on from NZ_NDYP01000003.1 coordinate 370,516, forward strand.
AAGATCATCTTTGTCATCGCTCACCGTTTAAGCACGGTTGAAAGCGCTGATAAAATTGCGGTTTTAAGCAACGGAAGGATAGTTGATACTGGAAGTGATGAAGAGCTTAGCAAGAGAAATGAAATTTATGCAAAACTTAAGGGCAAAGCCTTAGTTTAAGGCGATTTTTGCTAAGATTTGCACAAAATTTTAGGCATTTTAAAGAGGTTAAAATGAGCTTAAACTACGATACTTTAAAATCTATATTTTTTAAATTCGATCCTGAAACTGCCCATAAAATCGCTGAACTTGCAATGATCGGAGTAAATAAAATTTTTCCAGGATCATTAAGCTTTGTAGCAAATAAGTGCGTGGTCGATGACAATGCGCTAAAACAAAATTTATTCTCAAGCACCTACCACAATCCAGTTGGTATAGCTGGAGGCTTTGATAAAAACGCCACGATGTTTGAGGCACTAACAGCTCTTGGATTTGGGTATTTAGAATTTGGCACATTTACTCCAAAACCTCAACCTGGAAACGATAAACCAAGACTTTTTAGGCTCATAGACGAAGAAAGCATCCAAAATGCGATGGGCTTTAACAACGATGGCTGTGAGGCTATTAAAAATAGAGTTAAAAAACTTTATCCTTATACTTTGCCAATCTGGGCAAACATCGGTAAAAACAAGGTCACACTAAACGAAGACGCAATAAAAGACTATGAAATTTTAGTAAAAGAATTTAGTGAAATTTGCGACACATTTGTCATAAACGTCTCATCGCCAAACACGCCAAATTTAAGGGCACTGCAAGATGAGAGCTTCATAAAAGAGCTTTTTAGCGTCATTTTACCACTTACCAAAAAACCAATCATCTTTAAAATCGCTCCTGATATGAGCCACAAAGATGCGATCAGGCTTTGTAGTTGTGCGGTAGAAAACGGCGCTAGCGGCGTGCTTGTCTCAAATACAAGTGTTGATTACTCGCTCTCTCACTCGTCAAATTTAAAAGACTTTGGCGGACTAAGCGGTAAGGTGATCGCTAAAAAGTCAAAAGAGATATTTAAAGCTGTAGCAGACGAGCTTTATGGTAAGACGACGCTTATCGCATGCGGCGGCATAGATAGCGGTGCAGAGGCCTATGAGCGCATAAAAATGGGGGCTAATCTAGTGCAAATTTTTACAAGCTTTATCTTTAAAGGGCCGATGATCGCAAGGGATATAAATTTAGAAATTTTAGAACTTTTAAAAAGAGATGGCTTTGCTTCTATCAGCGAAGCAGTCGGCGCAGACGTTAAAAAATAGAGGGCAAGAGATTGATAAAATTTAATAAATTTAAACTAGAAAATGGACTTGAGATTTATCACGTACCAGTAAATCCGGGCTCAAAAGTGATAAGCGTCGATGTCTTTTATAAAGTTGGATCAAGAAATGAAGTGATGGGTAAAAGCGGCATCGCTCACATGTTAGAGCATCTAAATTTTAAATCAACCAAAAATTTACGAGCTGGGGAGTTTGACGAGATCGTAAAAGGCTTTGGTGGCGTAAATAACGCAAGTACAGGCTTTGACTATACCCACTACTTTATAAAAGCTTCAAATGAAAATTTAGATAAAACGCTTGGTCTTTTTGCTGAGCTTATGAAAAATTTAAGCCTAAAAGATAAAGAATTTCAGCCAGAGCGAGACGTGGTGCATGAAGAACGCAGGTGGCGAACAGACAACAATCCTATGGGATACCTCTACTTTAGACTCTACAATCACGCATTTATCTACCACCCATACCACTGGACGCCAATAGGCTTTATAAAAGATATCGAAAACTGGAATATCTCCGACATAAAAGAATTTCACGCTACATACTATCAGCCAAAAAATGCGGTTTTGATGATAAGTGGCGACATTGACAAGGATGAGGCATTTAAGTTAGCCAAGAAAAATTTCTCCAAAATAAAAAACAAAAGAGCTATCCCAAAATCTCACTGTAAAGAACCTGAACAAGATGGGGCTAGAAGAGCCATTATCTACAAAGATAGCCAAACACAAATGCTAGCGATCGCTTACAAAATCCCAAATTTTAAACACGCCGATCAAGTAGGTCTAAATGCGATCAGTGAATATCTAGCCACTGGCAAAAGCTCTATTTTACAGCAACGTCTAATCGATGAGCTAATGCTCGTAAATCAAATTTATGCTTATAATATGAGCTGCGTTGATGAAAATTTATTTATATTTTTAGCAGTTTGCAACCCGGATCTCGAGGCAACTGCGGTTGAGGCTGAAATTTTAAAGATTATAGAGGATATTAAAAGCAAACCTATCGACAAAAACGATGTTTTGCGAGTTAAAAATTTAATCAAAAGCGACTTTATCTATTCGTTTGAAAGTGCAAGTAAGGTTGCAAATTTATACGGCTCGTATATTGCTAGAGGCGACATAAAGCCTCTTTATGAGCTTGAAAAAAATATCGATAAGATAGATGCCAAGCTTTTAAAAGAGATAGCAAATAGATATTTTAATGAAAAAACCAGCACAACAATAATATTAAAAAAGGAATAAACGTGGAAAATTCGCTTCAAGGTGCGATGACCGCACTCATTACGCCATTTAAAAATCAAAAAGTAGATGAAGTCAGTTTTGAAAAGCTAATAAAAAGACAGATAAAACACGGCATAGATGTCGTTGTGCCAGTTGGAACTACTGGTGAGAGTGCAACACTAACGCATGATGAGCATAGAATTTGTATCGAAATAGCCGTAGATGCATGTAAAGGTACAAACGTAAAAGTACTAGCTGGCGCTGGCAGTAACGCGACTCACGAGGCTATTGGTATCGCTAAATTTGCTCAAGCTCATGGTGCTGATGGTATCCTTTCAGTTGCGCCTTACTACAACAAACCAACCCAAGAAGGACTTTACGAGCACTACAAAGCTATCGCAAATAGCATTGAAATCCCTGTGCTTCTTTACAATGTCCCTGGCAGAGTTGGAGTGGATATCTTGCCAGCGACCGTTTTTAGGCTTTTTAAAGAGTGCAAAAATATCTATGGCATTAAAGAGGCTACAGGTAGCATAGATAGATGCGTCGATTTGCTAGCTCACGAGCCAAATTTAGTAGTCATTAGCGGCGAAGATGCGATCAACTATCCTATCATATCAAATGGCGGCAAAGGTGTTATCTCAGTTACAGCAAATCTCTTGCCAGATCAAATTTCAGAGCTTACGCACTTTGCGATGAACGAAGAGTACAAAAAAGCAAAACTAATAAACGATAATCTATACACGATAAATAAAACACTCTTTTGCGAAAGCAATCCGATACCGATCAAAGCAGCGATGTATCTAGCTGGACTAATCGACTCTTTGGAGTACCGCTTGCCACTTTGCAAACCAAGTAAAGAAAATTTTAAAAAGATAGAAGAAGTAATAAAAAATTACGAAATAAAGGGTTTTTAATGAAGGACACACTAAACGAATTTAAAGGTAAAACGCTAGTTATCAGCGGTGGAACTAGAGGCATTGGTAGAGCCATAGTTGAAGAATTTGCAAAAGCTGGCGTAAACATAGCATTTACCTACAACTCAAACGAAGAACTTGCAAATGAGCAAGCAAGAGAGCTTGAGGCTACTTACAAGATAAAAGCCAGAGCATATGCACTAAATATCCTCGAGCCAGAGACTTATAAAGAGCTATTTTTAAAGATAGACGAAGACTTTGATAGGGTTGATTTTTTTATCTCAAACGCGATCATTTCAGGTCGTGCAGTAGCTGGTGGATACACTAAATTTATGAAACTAAAACCAAGAGGCATAAACAATATCTTTACAGCAACCGTAAATGCCTTTGTTGTAGGCACTCAAGAGGCTGCAAAACGTATGGAAAAAGTGGGTGGTGGTAGCATCATCAGCCTATCATCGACTGGAAATTTAGTATATATCGAAAACTACGCAGGTCACGGCACAGCAAAAGCAGCCGTTGAAGCCATGGCAAGATACGCTGCTACAGAGCTTGGTGAGAAAAACATCCGCGTAAACGTCGTAAGTGGTGGTCCTATCGAGACAGACGCGCTAAGAGCCTTTACCAACTACGAAGAAGTACGCGATATGACAGCAAAGCTTAGCCCGCTAAACCGCATGGGACAGCCGACTGACCTAGCCGGAGCATGTCTATTTTTGTGTTCACCAAAAGCTAGCTGGGTGACAGGACATACATTTATAATAGATGGCGGCACGACTTTCAAATGAGAGTGAAATTTCTAAGCATAAAGGCATATTTGTGAGTTTAAATTTACCAAACGCATTGGCATTTTTTAGGATACTACTGGCTCCGCTTATGTTTTTTATGCTTGTAAATGCGCCAGGAATTTTTACACAAATTCACATAAGCTGGATAAACTACTTCGCAGCTCTTATTTTTGTGATCGCCTCGGTGACTGACTTTTTTGACGGCTACATCGCCAGAAGCTGGGATCAAAAGACCAAACTTGGCGCGATCCTTGACCCACTAGCTGATAAGATGCTGATCTTGGCTGCATTTTTAGGCCTTATGATGCTTGGTAGAGCGAGCGCTTGGGCTGTTTATCTCATCTTGGTGAGGGAATTTTTTATAACTGGCTTTCGTGTCGTGATGGCAAGTGATGGTGTCGAGATCGCTGCATCAATGGCTGGCAAGGTAAAGACCGTTTCACAGATGTTTGCGGTTGGTTTTTTACTGATGAGCTGGCCTGGTGGCGAACTTTTGCTCTGGATAGCTGTCGCACTTACACTTTATTCTGGATTTGAGTATATCTTTGCCTATGTAAAGGCGATGAAAAAGAGTTAAAATTTCTTTCGTTCGTAAGACCCAAAGTTTTTACTTGTAAATTCTTATATAAAATAATCAAATCTTCATTTTCAAAATAAGTAAAATCAAGTTAAAAATTTCTCCTAGCTAAGAGAAATTTTTAGCTAAACGCCGTTTGAGAGTAAATTTATAAATTTTGGCTAAAATCTCATCAATTTTTCAAAAAAGGTAAGTTTTGAAAGGTATTCTCTTCACGTTAGCCCTACTTTGTCTTGGGTTTTATGCGTATTCGTTTTATTTTTTAGTGACCGTTTTAGCCATTAAATTTCTCATATTTTTCCACGAGCTTGGCCACTTTTTGGTGGCAAGAATGCTTGGCGTAAAGGTAAATACCTTTAGCATCGGCTTTGGGGAGAAAATTTATACCAAAAATGTTGGCGGCACCGACTACTGCCTAAGTGCGATCCCACTTGGTGGATACGTGCAGCTAAAAGGGCAAGACGACACCGACCCAAAGGCAAAAAACTACGACGCTGACAGCTACAACGTGCTAAGTCCGATAAAGCGAATTTACATCCTCTTTGCAGGACCTTTTTTTAACTTTATCTTGGCGTTTTTTATATACATTTTGCTTGGATTTATCGGAGTTGAAAGACTTGCACCAAGTATCGGCCACATAGCTGAAGGCTCGGCAGCTGCGAGCGCTGGACTAGCTAAAAATGATAAAATTTTAGCAATAAATGGCGTAAAGATAAACGAGTGGGATGAGATCAGTAAAAATGTAAAGCTTGAGCCAAGCACCATTTTGATAGATCGCAACGGCTCGCAAATGACTATAAATTTAACACCAAAGATAGGCGAGACGATAAATCTATTTAATGAAAAGGTGCAACGCCCATTGATCGGGATCTCTCCAAATGGAGAAGTGATAAAAATTTACCACACTGGTCTTGCGGGCATAGATTTTGCCTTTAGTGAGACGATCGAGGCATCAAAACTAATCTTTAAAAGCTTTACCAAACTAGTAAGCGGAGCTGTGCCGCTAAAAGAGGTCGGTGGTATCGTACAGATCGCTGATGTAACTTCAAAAGCCGCAAAAATAAGCCTTGGCGTACTTTTGACGATCGTCGCTTTAATCTCAGTAAATTTAGGTGTTTTAAATTTATTCCCAATCCCTGCACTTGATGGTGGGCACATACTTTTTAACTTATATGAGCTAATTTTTAGACGTGAGGTAAATGAGCGAGTACTCACAACGCTTACCTACTGCGGCTGGGTGCTACTGCTTGGTATAATGGTACTTGCGACCTTTAATGACATTATTAGATTAAGCGGAGGTTTATGATGATAGTTTTAAAAGAGCTATTAGAAAAGATAGAAAATTTAAGCAAAGATGTGACGCTCATTGCCGTTAGCAAAAACGTCACAAGTGCTGAAGTAAGAGAGCTTTATGCGCAAGGGCAAAGAAATTTTGGCGAAAATAGAGTCCAAGAGCTAGCCAAAAAAGAGCTAGAACTGCAAAATTTTACTGATATAAAATGGCATATGATCGGCCGATTGCAAAATAACAAAATCAATCAAATGATAAGCCTAAAACCAGTGCTTTGGCAAAGCTGCGATAGCTTTGAAAGGGCCCTGGAGGTCGATAAAAGACTCGACTACAAGCTCGATACCTTGCTTCAAATAAACTCGGCTGATGAAGATACAAAGCAAGGTGTGAGCGTCGCAAATGCGGCAGAAATTTATGAGCGCATCCAAAGCGAGTGTAAAAATATAAATTTAAAAGGTGTGATGAGTATCGGAGCGCATGTGGATGAGCCAAAAGAGATTCAAAAGAGCTTTGAGCTAACTTATAAAATTTTTGATAGCCTAAAGCCAAAAGGTGCAGCTATATGCTCGATGGGTATGAGTAGCGACTTCGAGCTAGCGATAAAATGTGGCTCAAATATGATTCGCCTTGGGACAATGCTTTATCTATAAATTTATCGCTTTTGCACGCCCCTACCACTAACGAAATAGATTACTGCTGGGGCTATGTAAATTTCTATCCAAAGAGACTTGAGAAAAAATTAAATTTAATGTTTAGCATCAGCCAAAACTAGAGCAAAAAGTACTTTTACACCAGCTTTTTCTAGAGTATTTTTAGCCTCAAGTATCGTTGTACCAGTGGTTACGATATCGTCTACTAAAATAACTGGCGCAGTGATCTTTTTTAGGATTTTAAAATTTCTTGGGTTATTTTGCCTAAATTGCAAATCCCTACCACTATAACTGGTCTTGCTGGTTGCATGCAGTGCGTGAAATATGGGCTTTAGATTTTTAGCCCTTAGTGCATTTGCCAAAATAGCCGTGTGCGAGTAGCCATGATGCACTCTATCATCTATCGGCAAAGCATAGACTTGCTCCGGAAAGCTAAAACTTTTAGCAAATTTCTTAAATGCAAATTTAGCTAAGTTTTTATATATAAAATATCCGTGCATTTGGTGCTTGGAGTGGATGAGTTCTTTTATTTCAGAGTAGCCGTAAAAGCTATAAATTTTAAAGCCCTCTAGTTCTCTTACTATCGGGCTTGGCTCGCTTAAAATTTGTGAGCAAATTTTACAAAATGTATTTAGCGTAAAGCTCTTGCAAAACGCACAAAACATTAGCTATTTAAAATAGCAATTGCTGTGCGTTTGATGGCATCATTTATGATCTCAGTTAAAAATGACTTAAATGCTCCACCTGTGGGAATTAACTCAAATTTGGTTTGATTATTTGAAATATTTTTAACGATACTTTGATCGCCTTTTTGGATCTTAAGTGTAATCTTAATATTACCTTTTGTATTATCGGTGCCGTATCCACTCATATTTGCTTCAAACTCGTTGATAAAAATTTCAACCACGACTCCACCCATGCCATTTACATTTGCGCCACGTGCCATAAGCTCTTTTTTAAGAGAATCGCTAAAATAAGTAGCAAGATCGTTTTGAAGCACGACATATTCTTTTACTGTGCCTTTACTATCAGTGATCGTAGCAATGGTACTTTTGTTTTTTCGGTTGTCATGCACCGCGCTTATATAGGCTTCAAAGCCGCTATTTTGTTGGCTTGAAGCAGCCTTATATAGATCAAATGCGACAACACTTTGACTTGGCGCACAACCAGTCAAAAATAAAACAAAAAGTCCGAAAATAGCTAAAAATTTAAATTTATTCATCGTTTTTCCTTTTAAAGTTTAGTGATCTCATCGGCTACTTTTATCGCGGCTTGTTTAACTAAAAGTGCAATAAAAAAGTCAAACTGACCAGACTCTGAGGCCTCTAGCTTCTCCACATGGTGCCTAGTCGAGATAGGTAACGTTTTTTTGAAATTTATATTTGAAAGAATAAGAAGCCCATTTAGATGTCCATTTAAAATTTCTGAACTTCCCGAATAGCTTCCTCTAAGCTCGTCAAATCTAAAATCAAGCCTGTATGTATAAGGCGATGTTTGAGTATCGATAACAACGATTCCGCGAGAATTTAACTCACGTTGCAAAAACATGTAAAAAAGCACTTCGAGGCGTAGATTTGAGTTAAAAACTGCAGTATTTCCTTCAACACCTGTGTAATATATCGATCTTGCACTACTTCTAGCATCGACGATCCTGTGGAAATAAACCTTTTTTAATCCAACATTAGTATCGATCATATTTTTTTCTAAGCAGCAGTTTATTGCTACATCACTTTTGTATTTAACACCATTTATAAAAAGACCATCGCCCCTGCCTTTACAAGCGCTGCAGTCAGCTGGGATCCTCATAACCTCTTCAAAGTACATCTTATCTTCACTATTTATGCTCGCACTTTGCACACCGTCTATTCCCTCGCACGATAGACAAAGGCTAGCTTTAGCCACGCAGCCAGTTAAAAAGATAGCTACAAAAACTGCAAATAATGTCGTTCTTAGCATTTTACTTCCTTTTGCTCTTTTTGTTTTTTACGAAGATTTTTCACACTCTCTCCTGCTATACCGTAATTATTAGTGTCTATCTCGTCAATGATAACAACAGTATTTTGAGCATTTCTTCCTAAAATTTCGCTTATTAGTTTAGTGACTCCGCTTATCATCTTCTCTTTTTGCTCTACACTCGGACTATCACCTTCTTTTGTCACACAAATTTTTACAAACGGCATAACATTTCCTTTTTACAAATTTAGCATTTAAATTTTAATCAAAACCTATCCACCAAACGAGCTCCCAAATGCGGCAGTATCGCCGCCTCGCAATAAGACGAAATATTTTGTGATGATTTTGAAAGTTGTGACGTGAAATTTTGGTGCGGATAGAACATGTAGTTCATCAAGCCAAAATTTCACTAACTCTTTCAAAAGGGCACAAAAGATAAGCCGCTAGTCTATTTTTAGGACTGATAAAAATGCCTCCTGCGGCAAATTCACCTTTCCTATCGCCTTCATCCGTTTCTTACCCTCTTTTTGCTTTTCTAGCAACTTCCTCTTACGAGTGATGTCGCCGCCATAGCACTTGGCTGTGACGTTTTTACCCATTGATTTTACGGTTTCACGAGCGATGATTTTATTGCCGATGCTTGCTTGTATCGCCACTTCAAAAAGCTGACGTGGTACGATCTCTTTCATCGCTTTTACAAAGTCTCTACCTTTTGTTTGTGCCTTACTCTCAGGCACGATGATAGAGAGTGCATCGACCGTTTCACCAGCCACTTTAACATCAAGCTTCACTAGATCACCCACGCGGTAGTCGCTAGGCTCGTAGTCAAAACTCGCATAACCTTTTGTGCTTGATTTTAGCTTGTCATAAAAGTCCATCACTATCTCATTCATCGGTATGTCATACTCAAGCAGCACGCGTTCAGGTGTGATGTAGTCCATCTTTGTTTGGATGCCGCGGCGATTATTTAAAAGTGTGATAATATTGCCCAAAAATTCGCTTGGTGTAATGATAGTAGCCTTCACGTATGGCTCAAGGATAGAGTCTATTTTATTTACAGGTGGCAACTGGCTTGGGTTTTGAATTTTTAAATTTAACCCATCTGTTTGAATGACTTCGTAAGTCACGGTCGGCGCTGTGGCGATGAGATCAAGATCAAACTCGCGCTCCAGCCTCTCTTTTACCACTTCCATATGAAGAAGGCCTAAAAAGCCAACCCTAAAACCAAATCCAAGTGCGACCGAAGTCTCTGGTTCGTAGCTTATAGAGCTGTCATTTAGCTTTAGCTTATCGAGTGCGTCACGCAGATCTTCAAATTTATCAGTTTCGATCGGATAAAGTCCAGCAAAGACAAATGGCTTAGCCCTCTCAAAGCCACCTACTGGCTCTTTTAACGGGTTTCTAGCCTGTGTAATCGTATCGCCCACCTGGATGTCACTAACATTTTTAAGTCCAAGCACAACGATGCCTACTTCGCCAGCAGAAAGGCTCTTTGTCTTGATAGGAGCGATAGGATTTGGATACATGAGATCGAGCACGATGTGCTTTTTGCCTGTTCCCATGACTAAAATTTCATCATTTTTTGAGATAGTACCGTCATATACGCGAACGAGTGCTAGTGCACCAAGATAATTGTCAAACCAACTATCATAAATAAGCGCCTTTGTAGGCTTGCTTGCGTCGCCATTTGGCGCGGGGATCCTCGTGATGATAGCCTCAAGTAGCTCTTTTATACCAATGCCTGTTTTTGCGCTCACTTCGATTGCTCCAGAGCAGTCAAGACCGATGATATGCTCGATCTCGTCCTTTACCCTAACAGGATCAGCCGCTGGCAGGTCGATCTTGTTGATGACTGGAATGATCTCTAAGTTGTTTTCAAGTGCGATGTAGACGTTTGCGATTGTTTGTGCCTCTACGCCTTGACTAGCGTCCACTACTAGCAGTGCACCCTCACAGCTGGCTAAAGATCGACTCACCTCGTAGCTAAAATCCACGTGGCCCGGAGTGTCTATCAAATTTAGAACAAAATTTTCACCGTTTAGTGCGTAGCTTAGGCGGACAGACTGGGCTTTTATCGTGATGCCGCGCTCTTTTTCGATGTCCATCGTATCCATGATCTGTGAGCTCATCTCACGGTCGCTCACGGCGCCGCACTCCTGTATCAGGCGGTCTGCAAGCGTGCTTTTGCCGTGGTCGATATGAGCGATGATGCTAAAATTTCTGATGTTTTTCATATAAGCTTTACTTTTTACTAAATTTTGGGCTTTATTTTGCCTAAAGTTGATTTAAATGCCAATAAATATATTTTTTCATAAGCTCGCCAATAGAGCCTGGCTCTATTCTTAAAAATTTTAATGACAATACCTAAAATGTTCATGCCCTTCTTCGTCATTTAGCTCGCAGATGAGACCAGCTTTGTGCCCAAGGCTCTCGCTCTCAAACTGAAGCGTGACATGGCCGATGCCAACTTGAGAAAGCTCGTGCTCGATGCGCTTTATCATCTTTGAAATTTCAGCCACGCTTAACGTGTCATCCACCACCACGTGGGCTATGAGCGCATTTGTGCCAGCATTTATCGCCCAGATATGCAGGTCATGCACGATTTTAACGCCATCTACGCTCTTTATAACGCCTAAAATTTCATCTGTATCAAGCTTAAGCGGCACAGCTTCGATTAGGATATTAAAGCTATCTTTTAGCAAGCTAGCGCCACTTTTTATGATGAGTAGCGATACAAAGATACTTGCGATGCTATCGGCCTGCGTGAAGTCAAATTTCATCACAAGAAGCGCTGCGACGATCGCTCCAACCGAGCCAAGCGTGTCGCCAAGAACATGCAGATAAGCCCCTTTCATATTTAAATTTTCTTTTGTGTCAGCACTTTTGTGCATGTAAATAGCCACGACCAAATTTACCACAAGCCCCAAAATACTAACAAAAAGCATCGTTTTAGCCTCTATCTCTGGCTCGTTAAAAAGCCTAATGATCGCTTCAACTATGACAAAGATAGCAAGCGCGATAAGAGCGATAGCGTTTATGAAAGCAGCGACGATCTCGACCCTCTTGTAGCCAAATGTCTTTTGTAAATTTGCCCTTTTTTCTGCGATCTTAAAAGCAACCAGCGACAAAAAGAGAGCCGCGGCGTCTGAGAGCATGTGAAATGCGTCGCTAATAAGCGCAAGCGAGTTTGAAACGAAGCCAAAAACGGCCTCAACTATCATAAACGTGAAAATTAGTAAAAACGAATTTCTAAGAACGCTCTTGTTGTGCATCATTGTCCTTCTTTTGGGCGTCGATCCTCTTACCGATATCTTTTAAATTTGAAAACTCCTCGATGAGTTTTGGCGAGTCGTCAAGACTGATGATAAAATTCCATATATAGGTCATCACGGAGTAGATGTGGCCGGCGTTTGTCTGCTGCGAGCTTAGCACTATTATCGCCACCAAAAAGAGCAGCGAAGCGCTAATGCCGATGATAAAATAGCTCATCGCCTCCCTGTTTGAGATCGCTATACGAAATTTAGAAACGACATCGTAGTGCCTATTTAGCATGCTTTTGCTAAAAGCACCTATCACTTTTGCCTCTTTTTCTAGGCGGTCATTTAAGCGAAGATAAAGATCGTCATTTTTCTTGATATATTTTGGCAAAAATATAAGAAAAAAGGTCATCACTACAAAGCACGCCACAGCGACCTTTGGCTCGACAAAGATGAGCATAAACGCTGAGCCGATGATCGAAATGACCGATGTAAAAAACATAGGAAAATGCGTCTCAAAGAAATTTACAAACTCTTGCGAGAGCGCTACTCTGGCGATGATAGCGGAGTCGTCTTTGGCGTTTTGTTTTTCATTCATGATGACATTTACAGCAAGCTTTGCGTAGATATTTGCAAAAACTTGCGTATCCACGCGGCGCCTAATGGCTCCTACAAGCCACGCTATAAGCACAAAAAGTGCGTAAATGAGGGCATTTAACGTATTTCCTTGCATGATTGCGTTGATCGCAAAGCCCGCAAATATCGGATAAGCTAGAAAAAGCCCGTTCTCTGCTAACACCAAAGTAAAGATCAAAATGAGCTTTTTGTTGTGCTCGGTCGCTATGCTCTTTAGCGTTTTAAAGGCGTTATTTTGCAAATTTACTCCTAAAAATTTTGCGAATTTTAGCTCAAATTTATAAATTTTGAAAAATTTTTGTTGTAACTCTTGACATTACAACAAAAAATTATTATACTTCGCTCATCAGTTGTAAATAAAAAGATTACAACACAAAAAACAAGGAGAATAAAATGAAAAATTATCAGGTTGCAAAGATCACAAACGAGCCAAGAGTTGAGCTAAAAGAGGCTTTAAATTTAACTGGCTGTGAGGTATCTATAAACGAGCTTCCAGCAAACGTGAGCGTACCATTTGTCCATGTGCATAAGCAAAACGAGGAGCTTTACATCATCACTGAGGGCGATGGCGAGCTTTTCATCGACGGCGAAGTGATAAAAGTAAGTAAAGGCGACGCGGTGCGCATAGATCCAGAGGGTAAGAGGTGCTTTAGGGCTGGCAAAAACGGCATCAAAATGATCTGCATCCAGACAAAGCGCGGTAGCCTAGAGCAATACACAATGAGTGACGGCGTGATAGTTGATGACGTAAAGCCAAGCTGGCTGTAACCTCAAAAACGTTGCTGTCTAGCAGTCAAAAGACAAAAATTTAAAGGAGAAATGATGAAAATAGCAATCATAGGTGCAAATGGTAAAAGCGGTACAAATTTGGTGAACGAGGCTTTAAAACAAGGCTACAATGTCACAGCAATAGTTAGAAATAAAGAGTATAAAAATGATAACGTTAAAGTCATATATAAAGATATTTTTGATCTAGCCAAGTCCGATCTAGCAGGCTTTGATGCAGTTATTAGTGCATTTGCTGCTTAGACGCCAGAGACCTTTCCACTCCACAAAAAGGTTGCTGCTCATCTTGCAAATTTGCTAAAGGATGGCAACACAAGACTACTTGTAGTTGGCGGTGCTGGCATACTATTTGTAGATGATAAGAGCACAATGGTAATGGATACGCCAGACTTCCCAGCTGCATATATGGGTGTGGCAAAGGCGACTGCAGAGTCTTATTTTGAGCTAAAAGGCAGGAGCGATTTGCTTTGGACATATGTAAGTCCAGCAGGCGACTACGACGCAAGTGGTGCTCGTACTGGTAAATACACGCTTGGTGGAGATAATCTCATCTTAAACTCAAAAAATGAGAGCTATATAAGCTATGCAGACCTTGCGCTTGCGATCATAGACGAGCTAAAAAATAAAAAATTTATACAAAAACGCTTCACGGCAGTTGGCGAGCGAGCATAAAATTATAGATTTGACATAGCTGACACAAAAAGCCGGCTTGTCAAATCTAAACTAAAAATAAACTGCTTTTAGTAAAAATTTAAAGTATAATCAGAGAAAATTTCAAGGACGATCATGCAAGTAGGGATTAAGTTTTCAACCGCGATCCATGTAGTTTTAGCAGCTTGTTTTTTCAAAGAAGAAAAAGTCACGAGCGAATTTATAGCAAGTAGTATAAACACGAATCCGGTCATAGTTAGGCGCCTGCTCGGTACTCTAAAGGCTGCAGGACTCGTGAATGTCGTAGCTGGAGTTGGTGGAGTGAGTCTTGCGAAAGAGCCAAAAGATATAACCCTCCTTCAAATTTTTAACGCAGTAAATGATAAAGAAAAACTTTTTAAGATCCACTCTGACTCACCTAAAGCCTGCCCACTTGGTAGCAAGATCGAGGGACTTTTAACTGGTCACTTCCTAAAAGCACAAGAAGCTTTAGAGGATAGTTTAAGAAGCATTACTTTACAAG